>DASPHQ010000312.1:0-7771 GCA_035629595.1 Urbifossiella sp.
TGCTTGTGCGGGTCGATCCCCATCGCGTCGAGGATGGTGTACGCCACGTCCGCGGGGGCCACCGGCCGCTGCGTCGTGAACGCGCCGTGCTTGTCGGTGCGGCCCAGAACGAACCCCGGCTTCACCCCCGCCCCCGCGAACAGGAGCGACGCCGCCTGACCCCAGTGGTCGCGACCGGCGTCCTTGTTGATCTTCGGCGTCCGCCCGAACTCGCCCATCACCACCAGCAGCGTGTCCGCGAACGTGCCGCGGGCGTGCATGTCCTCCACCAGCGCCGACACCGCCGTGTCGAACTCCGGCAGCTTCCGGTCGAGCCCCTCGTAGATGCGGGCGTGGTGGTCCCAGCCGCCGTAGTTCACCGTCACGAACCGCACCCCGGCCTCGACCAGGCGGCGGGCCAGAAGCATCGACTGCCCCGCCGTGTTGCGGCCGTAGCGGTCGCGCAGCTTCTCGGGCTCGCCGTCGATGGCGAACGCCCGCCGGGCCTGCGGCGACAGCACCATCTCCCGGGCGCGGGCGTGGAACTCGTCGTAGGTGGCGATCTGGTCGTTCCCCTCGACGCGCCGGGCCAGCCCGTCCACCGCCGCCAGCAGCGACTCCCGCCGCCCCGCCCGCTCGGGGGCGAGGCCGTTCGTCGTCAGGTCCTGCACCTGGTAGTTCGGCGTGTTGGGGTCGCCGGCCTTGAACGACTCGTAGCGGCCGCCGAGGAACGCGCTCTTGCCGAGCTCCCACGTGAACGACGGGTTCCGCGGCACCGACACGTAAGGCGGCAGCGTGCCGCTGAACCCGGCCTCGTGCGCCACCACGGCGCCGATCGCCGGCCAGTCGCCGAACGGCGTGCCGAAGCGGCCGGACAGCACCCAGTTCGTGGCCGTCTCGTGGTGGTCGTTGTTGTGCGCCCCGGAGCGGACCAGCGCCACCTTGTCCATCACCCGCGCCATCCGCGGCAGCTTTTCGCCCACCTGGAGGCCCGGCACTGCGCTCGGGATCGTGCGGTACTTGCCGCGGACGTCCTCGGGGGCGTCGGGCTTCGGGTCGAAGGTGTCGTGGTGGCTGAGGCCGCCGCCGAGGTAGACGAGGACCACCGACTTCGCCCGTGCCCCCGCGGCCACGGCGCCGCTCGCCTCCGCCTTCAGGAGCGTCGGCAGCGCCACCGCGCCGAGCCCGCCGACGCGGAGGAAGTCGCGGCGGCTGGCGCCGCTACAGGTGCGCGTCGGGGCACCGGGGAGGAGTACGTCGAGCATGGGGCACGGACCTCGGGGTGCGAATCGGGCGGGCGGGATGGCGGCAAACGCCGGGCCGGCGGGGGAGGGGGCGGGCACGTCCTTACACCCAGCGTAGCGTCCTGCCGCGGCCCGGTCCACACCTTCCGCGCGGCCGGTCGGCCGTGCCCTCTCCTTCGGCGGGGCCGGTGGGGAAACTCTCGACACGTCGGCAAGCTGGGGGAACTGCGTAGGCGCGGCGGGCGCACGAACCGACGGACCGGCACGACCGGCGTTCGAGTTATCGCTGGTACTTCGCGGGGCCGAACCCGAGCACGGGGTAGAAGACGAATCCGAACACGGCGAGGCCGAGGCCGAACGACTCGGTGCGGCCGAACCGCCGCGCCACCTCGACGTTCACCAGCAGCGCCGCGATGAGGTTGACGCCGGGGATCAGCAGCAGCACGGCCCACAGGGGGCTGAGCTTCGCCACGTCCACGACGAGGACGAACACGTTGTAGACCGGCACGAGCGCCTTCCACCCGCCGAGCCCGGCCTTGCGGAACGCGCCGACCCAGCCGACCACCGCCCCGGGGACGGTGACCGCGAGCCAGACCAGCAGGTAGGGGAGCAGGTCGTCCATCCTTCTGTGAAGGGGTGAAGGGGTGAAGGGGTGAAGGGGTGAGGAAGCCACCCCCGCCGTCACCCCTTCACCCCTTCACCCCTTCACCCCTTCATGAGCACCTAGGTAGCTTACGAGCGGCGCCGGACCGGTAAGCGCTCCTCAACCCTCGGGCCTTCGCACAGCGGCACGCTCTCGCTCGGCTCCGCCAGCACCTCGGCCAACGTGGTGCCGCCGAACGCCTTCTCCACGTGCGCCATCGCCTCGTCCAGCCGGCGGTGGAGCGGGCACAGGCGGACCCCGTGCGTCTTCAGCCCGAGCGGGCACGTCGTGATCCGGCGGATCGGCTCGACGGCGTTGACCACGTCGAGGATGGTCAGGTCGGCGGGGTCGCGGCCGAGCGACACGCCGCCGCCGACGCCGCGCTGGGTGGCGACGATGCCACCCCGGGCCAGCCCCTGAAGAATCTTGGCGAGGTAGTCGCGCGGCACCTGCGTGGCGTCGGCGATTTGGGCCGTCGTCCGGGCGGCGGGCGCCTCGTACGCCAGGTGGACGACGGCCCGCAGTGCGTACTCGACCGTCTTCGAGAACATCCGCCCCCCCGCCGTCGGACCCGTGGGTCGATTTTCGACCTTGACCTCTGATTATAGTGGGATACGATTCCGGTGTTAAATCGGAGTTCTTTGTCCGAATTCCGATTCGTCCTCTCCTCTCTCCCGGAGCGTGTCATGACGGCGATCGACGAGCCGCGGCTGGAGTCGGACCTGGGGTATCGGTTCGGGTACGTGGCGGGGTTCATCGGGTTCGGGCCGGACGACGTGGCGGCGGTCCACGGCGCGGCGCCGCTGCTGGCACCGCTGGTGCCGGGGCTGGTGGACGCGGTGTACGACAAGCTGCACGGCTACGACGCGACGTGGCGGCACTTCGTGCCGCGGCAGCACGGCTACGCCGGCGACGTGCCGACGGACGTGGCGTCGCTGACGATGGACCACCCGCAGATCGCCTTCCGCAAGCAGCACCTGGGCCGCTACCTGGTGACGCTGGTGACGAAGCCGTACGACGGGAAGATGGCGGAGTACCTGGACATGGTGGGGAAGATTCACACGCCGAAGGCCGGGAGCCCGGACCTGGACGTGCCGCTGGTGCAGATGAACGCGCTGCTGGGCTTCGTGGCCGACGCGCTGACGGCGACGATCCTGGGCCTGGGTCTGCCGCGGGAGGTGGAGGTGCGGACGCTGCGGGCGTTCGGGAAGCTGCTGTGGGTGCAGAACGACCTGATCACGCGCCACTACCAGACCCGTGCGGCGTGACGCGGGCTTCGAGCTCCCGGCAGAGATTGTCGAACGACGGCGAGTTCTTCCGGCACAGGGCCACGTCCATCGCGACAGCGAGTTTCACGCCGTCGCCGGGCTTCTTGTACTTGGCTTGCGTGTTGTGCCGCTGGAGTTGCTGAGTCAACCACGTCGCGCCGCTGCCGTCTTCCGGGTCCGGCGGGGCCACCACGTCATCGGGCAGGCCGCAGACACCGCGCAGCGACTCGCCCGCGGCCTTGAACCAGTTCTCCAGCTGGCGCTTCGCCAATACGCACGAGATGTCGAGGTCGGAGCGGATCGCCACGGCCCTTGCGAGAAGCGCTGGGCCGAGGGCTGCCGGGCAGTCCTTGTCGGCGTCGAGCAGCAGCAGAACCAACCCCCGCCCGAGGGCGTCCTTCGACAGCCGCCGTGCTAATTCGAGTTGCGCTTCGCCCACCCGCTGCTCCAACTCCGGGTGCCCCACCCTGGCGAGCGAGGATCGATGCCCGCGGATCGGCTTGAGAACTTGAAGCCGGTGCGGCGACGCGAAAACGTCGTTCCAGACCCGGTGGAGGATTCGTTCGAGACACAGTTCTTCGGTCTGTCCCTCGACGATCGGGGCGATGTAAAGCGTCACTCGCCCGCCCCCCGGGGCTCCTCGGCCAGCCGCTGTTGACGTTCGATGTCATCAAGATCGGGGTCGAGACGGTCTTGGCGCTCCAACCCGGCGAGCGTGTTCAACTCGCGCTCCACTATTTCGATGTCAGCCGCGTCGACCGGACCGATCACGGTCTTGCCGTCGATCATCCGCACGACGCGGACGTTCGCGGGCATCACTTCCTCGGCGTCGAGCAGGTCCGGCGAGTGCGTGGTGAGGAGAACTTGCGTGCGGAGCGTGGCTTCATCGAGCGCCGATACGAGGGCTCGCATCGCGGCCGGGTGGAGAGCTGTTTCGGGTTCCTCGATCCCGATGAAAGTCGGGTGGCCCTGTGGCACAACGAGTTGGTAGCACGCGACGAGTGCGGCCAGGGCGCGGAGGGTGCCGTCCGACATACTCGCGGCGTCGAACTCAGCGGTTCGACCATCAGCCCCGATGGTACTGAATCGTACTGTCTCGTAGTCGCCGTACCGGGCAACCCCTACCAGCCCGACCGAACTCGTGATGGCGGTAAGGAACTGCCGGACTCGCTCGATCGATGGTGGATCGTTTTCAAGCGTCGTCGCGATGACACTGGCGAGGTTCCCGCCGTCCGGTTCAAGGAAGTACCCGGGTGCGGGTTTACGGACTGGCCGAATGGCTTCCGGGTTGAAACGGTAGAACGCGAAGGCGTCGAAGTACCCGATGAAATCCGTGACCGGGCTGTCACGATAGGAGTCAAGAGCAGGTCGGTCGGGAACGTGCCATAGCTCAAGGAGCGGCTCGTCGTCGGCCGACACATAGATGACTTCCCCTCCCTTGTTGGTGAAACCAACCCACCAATCCCCGGCCTCTATTCGCAGCACTTCTGCCCGAACCCTTGGCGGACGGTTCCGGGGGAATTCGATGTCAAGTCGGTAACGCGAGGTATGAGTATCGTTCTTCAACCCAACCGTAAACTCGCCCTCAATCTCAATCGATACCGCCCGGTACTCGCCGACCGGATAACTACCCCACTTGCAGAGAATCGCGGCCGCGCCGCCATGTTGCTTGACCGCCTCACCGATCCCAACGTGGATCACATCGCTAAGGAAACCCAGCGCGTCGAGGAAGTTGCTCTTCCCGCTGGCGTTGCGGCCAACCAGGATTGTCAGCGGCTCCAGCGTCACGTCGCAGAACGCGATGCTCTTGTAGTTGCGGATGCGCACCCGGCGGATGAACGGCGGCCGCGGCGGCTGAACGCCGTCGTCCGCAGCTGCGGTCGGGTCGGGGGCGGTGGACATGCGGCTGGTCCGTCGGGGCCGGGCGTCTCCCCACCAGCGTAGCGACCGGCGGGCAGGGTGTGCAACCCGCCGTCAGCGCCACTTCCAGTTGTGGCGCGTGAACGTCCGCAGCCACTCGTCGGGGACGTACTCGAACCGCGGCACCTCGCCCCACGTCAGCACGCCGAGGCTCCCGGGTGTCGGCGTCCCGCTCTTGCCGCCGAGTTCCAGGCCCGCCATGTGATAGACCGCCGTCGGACCGAAGTCGCCGGTCGCGGGGCCGCCGTCGCCGCGGTAGTGGCCGAAGAAGGCGAACGCCGGCCGGGCCAGCTCGATCAGCGTCGCCAGCAACTCGCTGCCGTAGCCGGGGCGGACCGCGTCGCACGGGGCGTCGTGCGTCAAGAGCACGTCGCAGCCGCCGGACTCGTGCAGGAGCCGGTCGACCGCCTTCTCGGCGATGTAGCCGCGCGGCGGCAGGTTCTGCCGGGCGTTCGCGCCATCCCGATCGACACCCCAGATCGCCCCCACCCGCGGGCCGTCGGTGAAAGCCAACGCTCGGCCGTCCTTGATGCCGCGGACGCGATCGTAGGCGTCCACCGCGAAGTCCACTGGCCGGCCGGACGCGGCGGCGAGTTGTTCCAGGGCGGTGAAGTCTTCGTGGTTGCCGGCGGTGAACCACAACCCCGGCGCGGCGTGCGGCTCGTCGAAGACGGCGTCGGCGAGCGGGTTCGGTTGAACGATGTCGAAGGTGCCGAGTTCGAGGGGGTCGGTTTCGGCGTGGCGGAGGGTGGCCTTGTCGATCCGGGACGGGTCGGGGAAGTAGCCGAGGTCGCCGACCTGCAACAGGCCGTCGAGGGCGACGGCGTGATCGATCGACCACGCGGCGGCGAGGCGGAACGCCGGGAGAATCTTCCCGTGCAGGTCGCCGAAAACGAGGAATGTGGACATACCCGTCAAGACAGGCCGACCGGCCGCGGGGTTCGCGACAGGTTGCACCGCCGCGAGCGGCGGCGTCAGCGGCCCATGCCGGTCAGAATCTCCAGCGTCACGCGGCCCTTGTCGGTGTCGGTGAGGTAGATGCGCTCGGCCTTGCAGTACTCCTCGACGTACGCCTCGATCACCTTCCGCAACTCGCCCGTCTCGATGCCGGACAGGTCGAACACGCCCATCGCCGCCAGCTTGGCGATGAACCGCTCCGTGATCCGCTGGCGGTGCCGGTCGGTCACCGAGCCGAGCGGCCGCGGCGTCACGTCCGCCGCCGGGCGCGCCGCCGGGTACGCCCCGCTGCCGCCCGCCGAGCGCGGCTGCGTGCCACCGCCGTTGGAACTGATCGCCAGGAACGACCCCGACCCGCCCGCACTCGCCGGGGGCGTTGCGATCGCCGGCTGACTCTCGCTCGCGGTCACTTCGGAGCGCACGAACGCGGCCAGCGGCGGCGCCCCCGCGGCGGCCGGCGGCAACACCGCCACCACCCGGAAGCCGTTGCCGAGCCGCACGTCCAGCACCGACTCCGGCAACCCCAGCGCCACCGCCTCTCCCTGGGACCGGGCCTTCGCCAGGATTTCCGTCACGTGCTCCTCGTCGCGGAAGCGGACGTGCGACGGCAGCCACACCGTGCCGCGGCGGACCAGCACCGCCTGGGTCCCCAGCACCGTGATCTCGACGACCGCCGGGTCGGCGAACAGTTCTTCGAGCGGGCCGAACCCGAACGCCTCCTCGGCAACCTCGCGGGCCATCTTCGCCCGGTCGGCCGGGTTCAGGCGGGCCGTCTCGGACTCGATCAGCTGGTCGGCTTGTTGGCGGGCGGCCTCGGCGAACAGCGACGCCGGCATCCGCCGGGCCTTCAGCGCCGCGAGCCGCTCGTCCAGCTTGATGAGGAGCCGGACCTTCACGACCTCGTAGCCGCTCATCGTGTAGCCGACGCCGGTCGGGCGCTGCGGCGGGCGGAGGGTGGAGCCGGACTGGCGCGGGGAAGACATGCGCGATGTCCTGGGTCGAGGGGCCGTCCCCGGGAGCCTAGTACACCGACGGGCCGCGTGCGCGCGAAAGGGGGAGTGCAACGCCGCAAGCGGCGGTCAGCGGGCGGTCACCTCGACGGGAATCAGGTGGTTGATGAGGTACGACCGCCGGTCGGCGTCGCGGGTCGGGGGTTGGGTGGCGCCGGCGGCGTCGGTGCAGCGGGCCACCACCCGGGCCGGGCCGCGGGCCGGCGTCCAGTCGAACGACCAGAACACCCACCGGTGCGGCTTCGCGTCGGCGTCCAGCTTCGTCGCCGTCCACGTCGTGCCGCCGTCGGTGCTCAGCTCGATCTTCGCCACCGCCGATTCCCCCGCCCAGGCGGCGCCGCGGACGGTGAACGGCCGGCCGGCCGGGATCACTTCCTGGGGACCGAGGTTGGCGACCACCGCCTTCGGCAGCATCTCCGTCAGCGGCACCGTCTCCGGCTCGCCGCCGGGGCCGCGCGAATAGATCGAGTAGTCCATCGTCTGCCAGAACCCGCGGTACGGGCGGTCGGTCACGACGATCCGGTTCAGCCACTTCACCGACGCGCACCCGAACCACCCGCCGACGACCGCCCGGAGCGGCGCCCCGTGGCTCCGCGGCAGCGGCCCGCCGTTCATCCCCCACGCCAGCACCACCTCGTCCTTGCGGGCCTTCGCCAGCGGCAGGCTGCGGCCGAAGAAGACCGGCCCCGGGCTCGCCGGGTCGGCGGTGATGGCGCCGCGGTCGGCGCCGAACAGCACCACGTCCGCGGC
>DASPHQ010000313.1:0-6436 GCA_035629595.1 Urbifossiella sp.
GCCGACGCCCCACGACCCGGGCGAGAAGTCGATCGTCGCGGACCTTGCCAGCCGCCCCGCAGCGTTGCCATCGATACTGCTGACGGCCGAGTTCGAGACGTTGACGGATGTGGCGTTCAGGACGCCGAGGTTGATCCAGCCGGTCGTCGGGGAGATGTCGGCCACCCCGAGTTGGTACTGGAAGTCGAGCCGGTCTTCGGTCCCCGAGCCACCCCCGCGACGATACTGTTCGCTGTTGTAGGTCACGTCGAGCTGGGTTATCGGGCTGGCAGAGTTGTTCCGAAGCACGATGCCGAAGTTGGCCGCGAACGCACCGCTTAGGAGGGTTCCGAGTGACCGGTCAGAGGGGGCGACGGCGGTCGCGAAGTTGTACGCGCCACCCGCGTTGACAGAGCCGGTCCCGACTGTGAGTGGGTAGGGTCCGCTACCAGTGGTTCCACCCAAGCGGTGGATCGACCAGCCGTTGAGGCTGGAGACCGACACCGGGGCTTCGTCGAGGTACTGCACCCCGGGTGAGATGAGGTTCGTGACCGTGGACGTTCCGAGGTTGTCGAAGTTCTGGCTGTACGTCGCGCCTGTGAAGCTCACGAACGAGGCTGGTACGTCGCGGGCTTCCAGCCCTTCCAGTTGGAGTTCGGCGCGTGCGGGAGTAGCGAGTCGGTTCGTCCGGGACGTGCGGCGCATGGCGACACTCGGGGCGCGGCAGGGGGTATGTCAGGTTGGTCGGCAGCGGTCGAGCGAGTCCGGCCGCCCGCAAAGGGGAGAGCGAGGGCGGCTACCGATTCAGTCCGTACCGTGATACGGTGATGATAATAAGGGAAGGCTGGGGACTTAAAGGAGAGTTTCCAGTTTCACCCAACTTTAACCGTCACAACGACGGCAATTCCGACAGGCGATGTGAAAGGGGAAATGCAACGACTCCGAGGGGTTACCTCGGAGTCGTCGAGTTGCGGGGGCGGGAATTGAACGCCGCGACCTGCAGGTTATGAGCCTGCCGAGCTACCACTGCTCTACCCCGCACTCTCATCTTAAGCGCGGGGACTCCAGAGTCAACCGGACCCGAAGTTTATTTCTGCGGCATCAAAGCGAGCGGCCCGCGTGGGCGGGCTGTTCCGACGCGCTTCCGACACGCGAAGGAACAGCCCACCCACGCGGGCCGCTCGCCGGACTACCGCTGTTACTTCGCCTCGCCGACGACCTCCGCGACCGGGGAGGTGGCTACGGGGGTGAACTTCGTGGCGTCGAACGTCAGCTTCTTCTCGCCCTCGCCCTCCGCCACCCGGACGGTGATCGTGTCCTGGCCGTGGAACGAGCCCTTCAGCAGCTCCTCGGACAGCATGTCCTCGAGGTGCTGCTCGATCGACCGACGCAGCGGCCGGGCCCCGAACTCCAGGCTGCTCCCCTTGTCGATCAGGTAGTCCTTCGCCTCCTCGGTCACGACCAGCGTCAGCTCCTTCTCCTTGAGCCGCTTCGACACCTTGCCGAGCTCCATGTTCACGATCTCCTTCAGGTCGTCCTTCGTCAGCGACCGGAACACGATGATGTCGTCGAGCCGGTTCAGGAACTCGGGGCGGAACTCCTTGTCCATCCGGCCGCGGAGCTTCTTCTGCATGTCCTGGTAGCTCGTTTCCTCGTTCTTCTTGATCCCCTTGATGAACGGGCTGTTCAGGTCGTCCGACGCCACGATCGTCTCGGCCCCGATGTTCGTGGTCATGATCAGCATGGTGTTCTTGAAGTCGATCACCCGGCCCACGTTGTCCGTCAGCCGGCCCTCCTCCATGATCTGCAACAGCATGTTCCACACGTCCGGGTGCGCCTTCTCGATCTCGTCGAGCAGCACAACCGAGTACGGCTTGCGGCGGATCTTCTCCGTCAGCTGGCCGCCCTCCTCGTAGCCGATGTAGCCCGGCGGGGCGCCGACCAGCCGGGAGACGTTGTGCTTCTCCATGTACTCGCTCATGTCCAGCTGCACGATGTTGTTCTCGTCGCCGAACATGAACTTCGCCAGCTGCTTGGCGAGCAGCGTCTTCCCCACGCCGGTCGGGCCGGCGAAGATGAACGAGCCGATCGGCCGCTTCGGGTCCTTCAGCCCGGCCCGGCTCTTGCGCACGGCCTTGGCGATGGCCTTGATCGCCTCGTTCTGGCTGATCACCGTGTTGTGGAGCTCGGCCTCCATGTTCAGGAGGCGGCGCGTCTCGTCCTCGCCGACCTTCTTCAGCGGCACGCCGGTCATCTTGCTGACGACCTCGGCGATCACCTCGTCGTCGACGACGCCGTCCGTCTCCTTGGCCTTGTCGCGCCACTCCTTGGTGGTCTGGTCCTTCTTCTTGCGGAGCTTCTCGGCCTGGTCGCGCAGGTGCGCGGCCTTCTCGAAGTCCTGCTCCATCACCGCCGCTTCCTTCTCCTGGTTGAGCTTCTCGATCTGCTCGTCCAGCTCCTTCAGGTCCGGCGGCCGCGTCATGGCCTTGAGGCGCACCCGGGCGCCGGCCTCGTCGATCACGTCGATGGCCTTGTCCGGCAGGCAGTGGCCGCTGATGTAGCGCTCGCTCAGCTCGACGGCGCTCTTGAGGGCGGAGTCGGTGATCTGCACGCGGTGGTGCGCCTCGTACCGGTCGCGCAGCCCTTTCAGGATCTCGACGGCCTCGGCCATCGACGGCGGGTTGACGATGATCGGCTGGAAGCGGCGGGCGAGTGCCGCGTCCTTCTCGATGTACTTGCGGTACTCGTCGAGGGTGGTCGCCCCGATGCACTGGATCTCGCCGCGGGCCAGCGCCGGCTTCAGGACGTTGCTGGCGTCGATGGCGCCCTCCGCCCCGCCGGCGCCGACGAGGGTGTGGAGCTCGTCGATGAACAGCATGGTGTTCTTGGCGCGGCGGACCTCGTTCATCACCGCCTTGATCCGCTCCTCGAACTGGCCGCGGTACTTCGTGCCGGCCACCATCATCGCCAGGTCGAGCACGACGATCCGCTTGTCGCGCAGGAGCTCCGGCACGTTCTGGTCGACGACCAGCTGCGCCAGCCCCTCGACGATGGCGGTCTTGCCGACGCCGGCCTCGCCGAGGAGGACGGGGTTGTTCTTCTGCCGGCGGGACAGGATCTGGATGACCCGCTCGATCTCGTTGGCCCGGCCGATGACCGGGTCGAGCTTGCCGGTGCGGGCGAGCTCGGTCAGGTCGCGGCCGAAGCTGTCGAGCGCCGGGGTCTTGCTCTTGGTGCGCGACGACCGCTCGCCGCCGCCGCCCTCGCCGCGGCCCTCGCGCCCGCCGCCCTCGCGGCCGCCGCGGCCGCCCTCGTTCTCGCTCTCGTTCGGCATGTTGTGCCCCAACAGGTTGAGGACTTCCTCGCGGACGTCCTCGAGCTTGAGACCCAGGTTCATCAGGACTTGAGCCGCCACGCCCTCCTGCTCGCGGAGCAGGCCGAGGAGGAGGTGCTCGGTGCCGACGTAGTTGTGGTTGAGGTTCCGGGCCTCCTCGACCGAATACTCGATCACCTTCTTGGCCCGCGGAGTGTGCGGCAGGCGGCCCATCACCACCTGGTCGCCGCCGGGGCCGTGCTGCACGATCTTCTCGACCTCGAGCCGGATCTTGCGGAGGTCGATGTCCAGGTTCTTCAGGACGTTCGCGGCGACCCCCGAGCCCTCCTTCACCAGCCCGAGCAGGACGTGCTCGGTGCCGATGTACTCGTGGTTGAACCGCTGGGCCTCCTGGTTGGCCAGCTGCATCACCTTTCGCGCCCGGTCCGTGAAGCGTTCATACATCGAGCCGTCTCCGGAGGTCGGCCGGGGTCGCTTCCGTGGGGGTGAGCCCGGGGTCGCGGGGCCGTCGTCTGTCCCCATCTTATGCGCGGCGGGCCGGGCCATCCAATCCGCGGCCGGCGAGGGAGCGACACCACTGAGAGGGCCGGCGGGTGTTCGGGGATTCGGAGCGCGGCGCGGGCACGGGAAAGGGGTGTCGGGCCGCGGCACATTCTAGCCGTCGTCCGGGGCGAATCAAGTTCAGCGGGCGATGCCCGGGGACGGCCGTCCCCGGGCTTTCGTAAAACAACGCCCCGCACCGAGGGCCGCCGATGAGTACCGACCCCAACCCCCCCTGGGCGCCGCTCCCCGAGTACGAGCGCCGCGTCCTCGGCGTGCTGATCGAGAAGCAGAAGACGGCGAAGACTGCCGACGCCTACCCGCTGACGCTCAACTCGCTGACCACCGGTTGCAACCAGAAGAGCAACCGCGACCCGGTCATCGAATTGGGCGACGACGAGGTCGAGGAGGTGCTGTCGTCGTTGCAGAAGAAGGGGCTTGTGAACCGCCTCACCGGCGGCCGCGTCGACAAGTTCCGCCACCTCCTCTACGACCTGTGGACCGGCAACGGCCCGCAGCTGGCGGTGCTCGCGGAACTGCTGCTGCGCGGCCCCCAGACGAAGGGCGAGCTCCGCGGCCGCGCCAGCCGCATGGCCGCGATCGACACGCTGGACGACCTGGAGGAGGTGCTGAAGCCTCTGGCGGAACGGAAACTCATCGTCTACCTCGGCCCGCCGGACCGGCGCGGGACGCTGGTGACGCACGGCTTCCACGGCCCCGACGAGGCGGCGGCGTTGTCGGCGCGGCAGGCGCATTCCCCAGCGGAGGGTGACGCACCGGTACGAGGCAGCGTTCGCACCGAGTCGTCGGGCGAGTTGGAGCGGAGGCTCGGAGAGGCGGAGGGCCAGATCGTGGCGCTGAAGGGGCTGGTGAGTGAGTTGACGAGCCGCGTCGCGGCGCTGGAGGGTCGTTCGGGCTGAAAGCCCGGGGACGGCCGTCCCCGGGCTTTACCTGTCACCTCAGCGACAGACTTGGATGCGCCGCAGGATCTGCTGTTCGAGGGCGAAATCGCGGCCGACGCGGAACCAACCGGTTCCCGCCGCGGGGGCGGCCGCGGCCGCGGGGATCACTTCCAACTGCCGGTCCACCGTCGGCGCCTCCTGGAACACGGCGCCCACCGACTGCCGGCTCGGCCGCGGCAGGTCTTCCAATTCCTTCTCCACGACCACCTCGACGAGGTAGCCGCCCCGCTCGCCGACGCGGATCGTCACCACGGCGGTCTGGCGGATCGTCTGGAACGTGGCGAGCAGCCGCTCGCGCGGGTCGGGGTTGCCGCCCTTCCACACTTGTTCGAACCCGGGGGCGATCCGCGGGGTGGTGACGATGACGCCGTAGTGCGGGTTGGCGTTCGCGACCTCGAAGTAGTCGTCCACCACGTCGATGCACTTCTCGAACACCTCGCGGTACGACGCGGCGGTCGGCTGCCCCGGCGAGACGAGGACGGGGTTCTCGCAGTCGTCGCGGCCGGCGCGGACCGCGGTCGGGTTGTCGGCCGGCGGGGCGGTGGCGCACCCGGTCAGCCCCACGGCCGCCCATACGAGCCACACGCGCCTGGCCATCGGGTTCCCCCAATACTATCCCCCGGAACCCGACGTATGCCGGCGGCTGGTGGAGGCGTCAACCCCGACCGACGGGAGGAATTCTGACCGGTCGCCGCTTGCGGCTACGGGTGGGCGGGCCTACAGTCAGCAGCACCCACCGGATCGGCCTTCCGATGTCCCGCCTCTCCCGCACCCTCCGGCACCTCACCCGACCCGCACTCGCGGTCGTGCTGGTGCTGGCGCAGGCGGTCGCGGCGTTCGGCTTTCCGGTCTTGCGGTCGAAGGGCGGCGCGGTGAAACCGTGCGGCTGCGTCGTCGCCTGTGGCACCACGCCCGATTGCTGCTGCGTCGCGCCGGCGGCGTGCCCCGTACCGGAACCGGAACCGCCGGCCTGCCCGATGTGCAAGACCAAGGTGAAGCCCCCGCCGCCGGCCGACGACGTGACCTGGGTGGCGGCGTGGAAGGCCCAACAGTGCCGCGGCGAAACGCCCGCCGGTGTGACGGCCGAGTTGCCGGCCGTGCCGCCGTCGCTACCGGTCGCCGTTCTTGCGTTCCCGGTCCCGTTCGCGTTCTCGTCGCCGGCAGACGCCGGTGAATCGCATTTCGCCACCGACCCTTCCGACCCCCCGCCGCGCGGCTGACCCTCACCGGCCGCGTTTCTCCCGAGTCGTTCCGTAGCCCGGCCGCCGCGCGCGGACCGGAAGTCCGCACCATCGCGTCGTCACCCTGTGAGGGGATCGTTCATGCTCCGTCGTCTCGCCTTTACACTGATCGAGCTGCTGGTGGTGATCGCCATCATCGCCATCCTCATCGGGCTGCTCCTGCCCGCGGTCCAGAAGGTCCGCGAGGCCGCCGCCCGTGTGAAGTGTCAGAACAATCTCAAGCAGATCGGCCTGGCGCTGCACGGGCACGAGGGCGCGTACAACGCCTTCCCGCAGGCCCGCAACGCCTGGCCGCTCGTCCACTCCGGCCTGTCCCGACTCCTGCCGTTCGTCGAGCAGGAGTCGCTGCAACAGCTGTGTGACTACACCACGCCGCCGAC
>DASPHQ010000314.1:0-4135 GCA_035629595.1 Urbifossiella sp.
GACTTCGCGGCTCTCTCCGACCTCGACGACGTGGCGTTCGTGCGCCGCATGATCGAGACGGTCGGGGTGGCCGGGGTGCCGGGGGGGAGCTTCTTCCGCCCGAAGGAGCAGGGCCGGACGCAGGTCCGGTTCATGTTCGCCAAGCGGGAGGAAACGCTCCGTGACGCCGGGGAGCGGCTGCTGCGGCTCCGGGCCGCAGAATAACCCGCCCGGGTGGACCGTCTAGGGCTGCAAGCCCGGGGACGGCCGTCCCCGGGCTTTCAACCAGGAGACGACATGAAGGCGATTCTGTTCACCACCGCCGCCGCGGCCCTGACGCTGGCCGCCGGCTTCGAGGTCGGGAACGCCCAGGAGAAGACCAAGATGCCGCTGACCGGGAAGATGAAGGGGATCGACGGCAAGGACATCGACCTCGGCCAGTACAAGGGGAAGGTCGTGCTGGTGGTGAACGTCGCCAGCCGGTGCGGGTACACGAACCAGTACAAGGGCCTGCAGGAGCTGTTCGACCAGTACGGCAAGGACGGGCTGGTGGTGCTGGGGGTGCCGTCGAACCAGTTCGGCGCCCAGGAGCCGGGCACCGAGGAGGACATCGCGAAGTTCTGCTCGGCGAACTACAAGGTCACCTTCCCGATGACCGCGAAGGTGGATGTGAAGGGGCCGGGCAAGGTGGACCTGTACAAGGCGCTGACCGCGGCCACCGCCCGCGACGGCAAGGCCGAGGAGGTGGGCTGGAACTTCGAGAAGTTCCTGATCGGCCGCGACGGCCGGGTGATCGCACGGTACAAGTCGGCGGTGGCCCCGGAGTCGAACGAGCTGCAGACGGCGGTCCGTGACGCGCTGGCGAAGAAGTGATGTGACTGGAAAGCCCGGGGACGGCTGTACCCGGGCTTCGCCCGGAGTCTCCCGTGTATCGACTGCTCCTCCCGGCTGCCGTACTCGCCCTGGCAGGGGGCCTGCCCCCACCGGCCGGGGCGTACATCACCGTCCCCGTGCCGACGCTCGGCGCGGCCGTCGCGGACTCGACGTACGCCACCGTCGTGGTCGTCGAGAAGGTGAGCGTCGAGGCCGGGGTGATCGTCTACACCAGGGTCCGCGACCTGAAGGGGAAGTACCCGCACGACAAGGTTCGCCACGTCTTCGATCTCAAAAACACCCCGCAGCACAAGGGCAGCGGCGACGTGCCGGTGCGGCCGAACGAGAAGGACTGGCGGCACGCGCTGGCGTGGGCCGCCCCGGGCAAGACGGCCGTGATGCTGACCCGGAAGTACGACCCGTTCGGCGACTTCGGCCACACGTACATCGACGGCTGCTGGTACGCCACGATGTGCCCGGCCCGCGACTGGGACCTGTGGTACGCCATCTACGCCGAGGCGAACCTGCTGAAGCAGTGGCACGCCGGCCCGCCCGCCCCGCTGGCGGCCGCGGTCGAGGCACTGGCGGCCGGCCGCGACGCGGTCACGCCCGTGACGGCGACCGGCGACCGCGACGCCCTCCGCGCCGGCAAGGCCACGTTCATGGGGCTCCGCCACGGCCCCGCCGTCCGCGATTTCAACCCGACCCGCGACCGCCTCCCCTGGCCGCTCGATGCGACGACGCTGCCCGCCGTCGCGAAGGGGTTGGGCGACCCGAGCCGCGACGAGCGTGCCCGCTCCGCCCGCACCCTGGCCCTTTACGGGCCGGAGGCGAAGGCGGCGGTACCGGCGCTGGCCGAGGTGGTGCGGCACGACCCGTCCGGGACCGCCCGCATGGCCGCGGCCGACGCCCTGGCCGCGATCGGCCCCGGGGCGAAGGCCGCGCTTCCCGCGCTCGAGGCCGCCCGGACCGATCCGCGGATGGCCGGGCGGAAGGACGTGCAGGACAAGGTCGCCGACGCGATCGGCCGGTTGCGGTAGCGGCGCCCCGGGGCGTATGATTCCCCGGGGCACCCATGAAACGCACCTGGTACTGCCGCGGGCACCACTTCACGATCGGCACCCGTCCGCTCGTGATGGGAGTCGTGAACGTCACCCCCGACAGTTTCTCCGACGGCGGCCGCTTCCTCGACACTTCGGCCGCGATCGACCACGCCCTCGCCCTGGCCGCCGACGGCGCCGATATCCTCGATGTCGGCGGCGAATCGACGCGCCCCGGCGCCCCGGCCGTCAGCGAAGCCGACGAACTGGCCCGCGTCCTTCCGGTGATCGCGGGACTGGCGAAGCGAACGGCCGTGCCGCTCTCCGTGGACACGATGAAGGCCGCCGTCGCTCGGCGCTGCCTCGACGCGGGCGCGGCGATCGTCAACGACGTGACCGGCCTCACGGCCGACGCCGACATGCCCGCGGTCGTCGCCGCCGCAGGTGCCGGTGTGGTCGTGATGCACATGCAGGGGACGCCGCAGACGATGCAACAGAACCCGACCTACGGCGACGTGGTCGGCGAAGTCGTGGCGTATCTCGAAGCGCGGTTGCACGCACTGTCCGCAGTCGGTATTCCCCCCGAGGCGGTGTGCCTGGACCCCGGCATCGGCTTCGGAAAGACGCTCGACCACAACCTCGCGCTGCTCGCCCACCTCGACGCGGTCGCCGCCCTCGGTCGGCCGGTCTGTCTGGGTGTGAGCCGCAAGGGGTTCATCGGAAAGCTGTGCGGCCGCGAACCCGCCGACCGCGGCGCGGGGTCGCTGGCCGTGGCGTGCGTCGCCGCCGCGCGGGGGGCGGCGCACGTGCTGCGCGTTCACGATGTGACCGCCACCCGCGACGCGGTCGTGCTCCTCGACGCGATCGACCGCTCTCGCCGCGCAGTTGCCGCCCCTGCTACAATCCCGACGCCGCCCTGACCCGCACCCGGAACCGCCTTGAACGCCGTCCTCTCCGCGGAACCCGTCGCCGATCTGCAACGCCTCTGCCGCGACATGGCCGACCGCGCCCGCGCGGCCGCCGACGCACTCGGTTCCGTCCGCACCGACGCCAAGAATCGCTGGCTTCTCGCCGCCGCTGCCGCGCTCGAAAGCCGGTCCGCCGAGGTCGTCGCAGCCAACGCCGACGACGTGGCCGCCGCCCCCAGCTACGGCCTGAACGCCGCCGCGATCGACCGCCTCACGCTCACGCCGGCACGCCTCAAGGCCGCGGCCGACGGACTTCGGCAAATAACGGCGCTGCCCGACCCGGTGGGCGAGGTCCGCGAGGGCGGGCGGCGGCCGAACGGGCTCGAGGTGCTGAAGGTCGGCGTGCCGCTCGGGGTCGTGTTCTTCATCTACGAGAGCCGGCCGAACGTGACCGTGGACGCGGCCGGGCTGTGCGTCAAGAGCGGCAACGCGGTCATCCTCCGCGGCGGCAAGGAAGCCCTTCACTCGAACACCGCCCTCCACCGCGTCTTGGCGGCCGAGCTGTCTGCGTGCGGCCTTCCGGCCGACGCCGTGCAGCTGGTGCCGACGACCGACCGTGAGGCCGTGGGGCACCTGCTGCGGCTCGGCGACCGGATCGACCTGGCCATCCCGCGCGGCGGCGAGAGCCTGATCCGCCGCGTGGCCCGCGAGGCGACGATGCCGGTCCTCAAGCACTACGACGGCAACTGCCACGTCTACCTCGACCGCTCCGCGGACCCGGACATGGCCGAGCGCATCGTGGTGAACGCGAAGTGCCAGCGGCCCGGCGTGTGCAACGCCGCCGAGAGCCTGCTGGTTCACGCCGCCGTCGCCGACACGCTGTTGCCGCGCGTCGCCGCGGCGCTGCTTGCGAAGGGCGTGGAACTGCGCGGCTGCGACGAGACGCGGAAGCGGGTGCCGTCGGCGAAGGCGGCGACCGACGCCGACCACCGGGCCGAGTTCCTCGACCTGGTGATGTCGGTGAAGGTGGTGGCGGACCTCGACGCGGCGGTCCGCCACATCAACGCCTACGGCTCGAAGCACACCGACGCCATCGTGACGGCCGACCTCGCGGCGGCGCGGCGGTTCACGGAGCGGGTCGATTCCGCGGCCGTGGTGGTGAACGCGAGCACGCGGTTCAACGACGGCTTCGAGCTGGGACTCGGTGCGGAGATCGGCATCAGCACCGACAAGTTTCACGCCCGCGGCCCGTGCGGGCTCCGGGAGCTGACGACGTACAAGTACGTCGTCACCGGCGACGGACAGGTGAAGGGCTAAAGCCCGCTGAGGGAGAAG
>DASPHQ010000315.1:0-3597 GCA_035629595.1 Urbifossiella sp.
CGCAGGCAAACATGGCCGTGTATTTCGCGATGCTAAAGCCCGGCGACAAAATACTGGCGATGAACCTCGCCCACGGCGGTCATCTTACCCACGGCCATCCGGCAAATTTCTCCGGCAAATTTTACGAGGTCAGTCAGTACGGTGTGAGCGCGGAGACGGAGCAGATCGATTACGACGCGCTTGCCAAACAGGCGGAGGAATTCAGACCCGCCATGATAACGGCCGGCGCCTCGGCTTACCCCCGGATCATTGACTTCCCGCGCATGCGCCAGATCGCCGATTCCGCACGCTCAATTTGTCACTACGACGACGCACAAAAGTCTGCGTGGACCACGGGGCGGCATCGTGATGTGCACCGCCGAGCATGCGAAGGCGATTGACGGCACCGTGTTCCCCGGGGTGCAGGGCGGGCCGCTCATGCACGTCGTCGCCGCGAAGGCGATCGCCTTCCGCGAGGCGCTGCAGCCGGACTTCGTGCGCTACCAGCAGCAGGTGGTGACGAACGCCAAAGTGCTGGCCGAGGAGCTGACCCGCACCGGCTACACGCTCGTGAGCGGCGGCACCGACAACCACTTGATGCTCGTGGACGTGTGCGGGAAGAACGGCGTGACCGGCAAGCAGGCCGAGCACGCCCTCGACCGGGCCGGCATCACCGTCAACAAGAACATGATCCCGTTCGACCCGCGCAAGCCGCTCGACCCGTCGGGCGTCCGCATCGGCACCCCGGCCCTGACGACGCGCGGCATGAAGGAAGCCGAGATGCGGCGCGTGGCCGCGTGGATCGTCGAGGTGCTGGCGGCGCCGGAGGACGCGGCGGTGCTGGACCGCGTCCGCGGCGCCGTCCGCGAGCTGTGCCGGCAGTTCCCCGCCCCGGCCGAGGCGTGAGCCCCTTCCCCACTGACCCGAGTACGACCGGTGCAAGGCGGCGCAGTCCTGTTCGTCTGCTGCGTCTTCACGCTGATGCTACTGCCGGTAGTGCTGTTCCTCCTCACGTACATCTTCCGGGTGGCGTGCGTGATGTCCGGGCTGCCGAAGCCGTCGGTGCTGGCGGCGTCCGGCATCATGCTCATCAACTTCGTCGCCGACGCGATCGCCTTCGCGGTGATCGAGACGGTCGTCAACGAAGTGACCGCGCGGGCCGGCATCCCGCGCTGGGAGGCGTGGTTCATCGCCCGCTTCCTCGACCTGCCGGTGGACCTGGCGATCTCGGCCGGGCTGCACGCGGCGGTCATGGGGATCAAGTTCGGCAAGGGGATCGAGGTGTGGTTCGTGCAGCGCCTCATCCAGCTCGGCATCCTCGCGTCGGGCGCCCTCGTCGGCGTCATCTACGTCCTCGCGCGGGGGTAGCGTGACCGCGTACTTCGTCACCTGCGCCCGCGGCCTGGAACCGGTACTGGCCGACGAGCTGGCCGCGCTCGGCGGGGCCGACGTCCAACCCGGCCGCGGCGGCGTGTGGACGCGTGGCGACACCGCCCTCCTCTACCGCGCCAGCCTCTGGCTGCGGACCGCCGTCCGCATCCTCCGCCCGGTATTCGAGGGGCCGGTCCGCTCCACCGACGAGCTGTACGACGCCGTCCGCACCATCGACTGGTACGACTTCCTGACGCCCGACCACACCCTCGCCGTGGACTGCAACGTCCGCGACTCGGCGATCACGCACTCGCAGTACGCCAGCCGGCGGGTGAAGGACGCCATCTGCGACCAGTTCCGCGACCGCGTCGGCCGCCGCCCGAGCGTGGACCCGGAGCGGCCGATGGTCGGGCTGAACCTCCACGTCTTCCGCAACCACGTCACGCTCAGCCTCGACGCCAGCTGGGACTCGCTCCACAAGCGTGGCTACCGCCCGGTGCAGAACCGGGCGCCGCTGAACGAGGCGCTCGCTGCGGGGCTGCTGATGCACGCCGGCTGGAACCCGGACACGGCGCTCGTGGACCCGTTGTGCGGCGCGGGCACGTTCTGCATCGAGGGGAGCTGGCTGGCGCTCGACCGGCCGCCGGGGCTGATGCGGAAGTGGTTCGGCTTCCAGGGCTGGCCCGACTTCGACCGCGGCCTGTGGGCCGCCGTCCGCGAGGACGCCCGGACCGGGATTCGACCGCTGCTGACGGCACCGATACTCGGCTCAGACGCGCGGACGGACGCGGTCGAGTTCGCGCGCGGGAACGCCCATGTGGCGGAGGTCGGGAAGCTGGTGCGGTTCGAGCGGCACGACGTGCGCGACGCCCGCCCGCCGGCGGGGCCGCCGGGAACGATCGTGTGCAACCCGCCCTACGGCGAGCGGATCGGCGAGGAGGCCGAGTTGGTGGGGCTGTACCGCACGCTCGGCGACGTGTTCGGCACCCACTGGCGCGGCTGGCGGGTGCTGGTGTTCACCGGTAACGAGCGGCTGGCGGGCGAGGTGGGGCTGCCGGTGAGGGGGAGCACGCCGTTCTTCAACGGCAAGATTCCGTGCCGGCTGTGGGAGTTCGACGTGAGTTAGGCGAACGGCGCGACGTAAGTCCGCCGGTGGGGTGGCAGGTGCCTTGACCCGCCACCGGCGGACTTACGTCGCGCCGTTCGCCTCGTGGAACTCCCGCACCCCATCCGCGGTCAGCTCGAACAGCCCGAAGCTGATCGGATGCGCCGCGTCGGCCTCCTGCTCGCGCAGCATCCCGACGACGCGCTCGCGGTACGCCCGGTCGCGCTTCGGCAGCACCACCAGCGACTCCCGCTGCGGCACCACGGCGCACACCTCGGTCGTCCCCAACAGGTCGCACGCCTGCTCGTACAGGTCCGGCAGCAGCAGGCACGCCGCCGCCCGCGGGTGGTCGCAGTACACCAGCAGGTGAACCGCCTCGCCGATTCCACCGAGCACGTCGATCGACAGGTCCGGCGAGTCGTCGGCGAAGCGAACGAGGTTCTCCAGCGCCCGCGCGTGCGCCGCCTCCACCGACACCCCGGCGTCCCGGAGCTGTTCCGGCGTCACCACCGCGTGAACGATCCCGTTCGCGGTCTCGGTGTCCTCCGACAACTCCGCCCAGACGCCGTGCCCGACCGGGACGCACGCCGGGTTCGTCGCCCCGCGGACGAGGTACGGGTAGAGGGCGTCGAGGTTCATTGTCACTCGCTCCCCGGCCGCGGCACCGGGCGGGCCGGCAGGCTGTACGTCTTTTCCCACTGGCTCGGCGGCCCCGGCGGCATCGCCCCCGGCACGCTCAGGTCGTGCGCCCGCGCCAGCCGCAGCAGCTCCTGCGGGTAGTCGGGCCACTTCCCTTCCTTCTCCGCCAGCCCCGCCCACTCCGTCGGCCCCACCTTCTTCTGCAACACCGGTAGAAACTGATCGACCTCCGGCTTGAACTCGCCGGGCTTCGCCGGGCCGAGGTGAACGTCGCCGAGCTTGCCGCCGAACTTCACCTTCGCCAGTCCCTTGTTCACCTCCATCGCGAAGTCCGGCCAGCGGCCGGCGACATCGGCCCTCGTCACGAGCCGCATTCCCTTCGCGTCGCGGAACGGGGCCGGCAGGTCGGTGAAGTCGGTCACCATCTTCCCGTTGGGGCCGGCCTCGGGGAACGTCTCGTACTTTGGGCTCCGGGAGAAGTCGAACACGGCCTTCCCGAGCCA
>DASPHQ010000316.1:0-4507 GCA_035629595.1 Urbifossiella sp.
GTACCCGGTCGCGGAGACGGCCGACGCCATCGGCTACCCGAAGTCGGAGATGGGCGCGGTGATGCTCGTCGGCGGCCTCACCGGGGCGCTGGCCGGGTTCTTCATGCAGTACTGGGACAACGCCTGGGGCTACTCGCTGAACATCGGCGGCCGCCCGTACATGAGCTGGCCGTCGTTCGTGCCCATCGCCTTCGAGATGATGGTGCTCACGGCCGCGCTCAGCGGGTTCTTCGGGCTGCTGGCGCTGTGCGGCCTGCCGCGCCTGAACCACCCGCTGTTCAACAGCAAGGCGTTCGACCGCGCCACCCGCGACCAGTTCTTCCTGTCGATCGAGGCGGTCGACCCGAAGTACAGCTCGACCGAGACGCTGGCGTTCGCCGGCACGCTGAACGCCCTGTCGGTCGAGGAGGTGATGGAATGACCCGCCGCACCGATTACCTCCTGCGTGCACTCGTGCTGGCGCTGGCCGGTGGTGTCGTCGGCTGCAAGCAGCAGATGGCCGACCAGCCGTACTACAAGCCGCTCGAGCCGACCGAGTTCTTCGAGGACGGCCGGTCGAACCGCCCGCTCGAGCGCGGCGTCGTCCACCGCGGCCAGTACCTCGACAGCGACCCGCTCGTCACCGGGCTGACGCAGGAGGAGTGGGGCCGGTTCTGGGCGCGCGGCGACCGCAAGGCGCCCGACCCCGCCGCCGCGAACGCCCCCGAGGACCGCGACACGAGCTACGGCGCCGCGCGGTTCGACCCGCGGCCGGGCCAGCCGCACTCCGGCCCGCAGGTGTACGTCACCGACTTCCCGTTCGAGATCACGGCCCGCGACCTGGCGGTCGGCGCGCAGCGGTTCACCCAGTACTGCGCCATGTGCCACGGCCCGCTCGGCGACGGGAAGGGGAAGATCTGGGAGCGCGGCTACCTGCGGCCGACGTCGTTCCACACCGTGGCGGGCGACCCGGTGGAGTTCGGGCAGATCCCGTTCGGGTACAGCCGCGGCTTCTGGAAGTGGGACATCCGCATCCCGATGACCGACGTGCCGGTGGGGTACTACTTCGAGATGATCACGAAGGGGTACGGGGCGATGGGGAGCTACGCCGCCCAGATCAAGCCGGCGGACCGGTGGCGGATCATCGCCTACATCCGGGCCTTGCAGCTGAGTCAGCGGGCCGAGGTGGGCCGGCTGCCGGCCGACGTGGTGGGGCGGATCAACGCCGGGGGGAACCAGCCGTGACGACCGCTCCGACCGACACCCCGCCGGCCGCCCCGCAGCCGACCGCCGACTTCTGGGCCGGCCCCACCCGCTTCGCCGCGATCGCCGCGGTGGTCGGGCTGGCGCTGTACGGCATCGGCGGCGTCCTGTACATGAGCATGCCGGTCGACCCGGCCCACGCCAAGGAATACCCGACCGCCGTGCGCCAGTTCCTGGTGTCGTGGCTCGCCGGGTGGACGTTCTGGTTCAGCCTGCCGATGGGCGCGCTGGCGCTGCTGATGATCCACTACCTCGTCAAGACGTCGTGGGGTCTGCTGCTCCGCCGGCCGCTCGAAGCCGCGTCGCGGACGCTGCCGCTGCTGGCGCTGCTGTTCCTCCCCATCGTGATCGGGGCGTTCCTGCACCACGACCAGTCGGCGTACTGGTGGTCGGACGTGCACTCCAGCGGCGAGGCGCACGATAAGGAAAAGAAGGAGGCCGCCGCGAAGGATGCGGCGGACGGGCCGACCCCCAACGACCGCATCACGCTCAAGTGGGAAGAGCGGATGAAGGCCGCCCAGGACCAGGTGGACAAGGCGCACCACTACGAGCAGGAGTCGCGCCGCAAGGGGACGTTCAGCTTCCTGTCGGCGCCGTCGATGGTGGGGCTGTTCGTGGTGCTGTTCGCCATCTGGGGCGGGATGATCTACTACCTCAACAAGCAGGGCGAGATTTCGGACGCGGTCATCGGCCAGGGGACGCCCGAGGAGCAGTGGGTGAAGGTGGACGGCGCCCGCGAGGCGCTGAACAAGTTCTCCGGCCCCGGGCTCATCCTCTACGCCCTCACCATCACCGCCGCGGCGACGCAGTGGACGATGTCGCTGGAGGCCGGGTGGGCGAGCACGATGTTCCCGGTGATCTTCGCCGTGAACCAGTTCCTCACCTGCTTCGCGTTCTGCCTCGTCGTGTTCCTGTCGATCTCGCACCGGGAGCCGTTCAAGAGCAACCTGCGGCCGAAGTTCCAGATCGACATGGGGAGCCTGATGCTGGCGTTCACCCTGTTCTGGAGCTACACGTCGTTCTCGCAGATGATGCTGATCTGGATCGGGAACCTGCCGGAAGAGATCCCGTTCTACCTGAAGCGGTCGTCGACCGGGTGGTGGGCGGTGTCCGCGGGGCTGATCGTGTTCCACTTCGCGGTCCCGTTCCTGCTGCTGCTGTTCCGCGACATCAAGATGCACCCGTACCGGCTGCGGGCGATGGCCGGGTACCTGCTGGTGGTGTGCGCCGTGGACGTGGTGTGGTGGGTGTCGCCGACGTACGACCACGCCAGCCCGGTGTTCGTGATGATGGACGCGGGCGCCGTGATCGGCATCGGCGGGGTGTGGGGGCTGGTGTTCCTCGCCCTCCTGAAGAAGCGGCCGCTGCTGCCGGTGAACGAGTTGTACTACCTGCCGGAGGGCCACAGTGAGCACCACTAACCCGCCCGCGGGCGCGCCGATCCCGCCGGAGCAGGCCCCCGGCGCCGGCCGCGAGTGGCCCGCCGACGCGCTGGACCTGAGCGCCCCCGACGACAGCGGCGGCGGCGGCGGCGTGGACCCGGTGGCGCTGAAGCTCGGGCACGAGCCGGACCTGTTCCAGGTCAAGCCGATCCTGAGCATCCCGTTCGCCGTGCTGGTCACGTTCGTGATCGCCTTCGCGGTCGCGGCCGGGGTGTTCACCTACGTGATGGCGAAGGGGCGGGAGACGGACCCGCGGGCGCACCCGGCGGGCCTGGCCCGCGGGAACGAGTCGCTGAACGACCGGCTGGCGCGCATCAGCTTGAAGGGCTCGACGACCGTGCCGTCGGAGGTGGATCAGCCGCGGCTGGAGACGCTGCAGCGGCTGCAGGGGAACGACAAGGCCGGCTTCCAGGCCACGACGCAGCCGCCGGTGCCGACCGGCAACTCGCCGTGGATTCACGCCGAGGAGTTGCAGCCGGGCCGGTACGAGGGGCTGAACCGAGCCGAGTACCTCGACAAGGACAAGAAGACGGCGCGCATCCCGATCGACGACGCGATGCGGCTGCTGATCGAGCAGAAGCGGCTGCCGGCGGCGGCGAACGGCGCCCGCCCGCAGGGCGTGGTCGAGCAGCCGACGAACGGTAACGCCGGCCGCGGCGGGCTGCCGAAGGCGCCGGAACAGAAGGCGGCGCCGAAGGAAGCTGCCCCGAAGGCGCCGGAGCCGGCGAAGAAGTAACGTCACCGGCGCACCCGGGACACCACCCGGGGCGTTGCCCCGGGCTATGTTGTCCCAGCCCTTCGGGCTGAAGAGGGGTGGTTGGTTTTCAGGCCAACGGCCTGGGATTGGATAGCCCGGGGCAACGCCCCGGGTGGCGTACCGAGACCGACGAGTTTCCCACGAGAGCCGTAACACCCGTGACCCGCCGCACCCTGCTCGCCGTGGCCCTCGCCCTGCTCGCCGCGCCCCGCGCGGCGGCCCAGGGCACGCCCGCGCTGCAGCCCGGCGAGGGGCGCACCGTCGACAACCCGGAAGTCCGCATCGACGAGCACGTCGGCGACCCGCTGCCGCTCGACCTCGTGTTCCGCAACGAGCGGAACGAGGAGGTCACGCTCCGCGACTGCGTCAACGGCAAGCCGACCATCCTTGTGCTGGCGTACTACCGCTGCCCGATGAACTGCACCGACGTCCTCAACGGCCTCGTCAAGGCGCTGCGGCAGTTCCCGCCCGGGTTCGACGCCGGCAACCAGTTCAACGTCGTCGTCGTCAGCTTCGACCCGAAGGAGACGCCGGCGCTGGCCGCGGCCAAGAAGCAATTCTACCTCGCCGAGTACGGCCGGCCCGGCGCCGAGAACGGCTGGTTCTTCCTGACCGGCCGCCGCCAGCCGATCGCCGACCTGACCGCGGCCGTCGGCTTCGGGTACAGCTACGACCGGGTGTTCAAGGAGTACGACCACCCGAGCGGGGTGACGGTGATCACGCCGACCGGCACCATCGCCCGCTACTTCTACGGGTTCCGGTACGACGGCGAGTACCGGGTGCCGGGCGGCACCACGACACTGCGGCTGTCGCTGGTCGAGGCGAGCGAGGGGAAGGTCGGGTCGCTGCTGGACCGGCTCATCCTCCGCTGCTACCGGTTCGACTTCCAGAGCCACAAGTACACGCCGAACGTGATGCTCGCGGTCCGGGCGGCGGGCGTGTTGACGGTGGTCGGCCTCATCGCGGCGGTGGTCTACTTCAAGGTGCGGGAGCGCCGCCGGACGGTCGCCGCTCGCGGCGCGGCCGTCACCCGGCCCGGGGAGGACGCGACGTGCTAGACGGTAAC
>DASPHQ010000317.1:0-4984 GCA_035629595.1 Urbifossiella sp.
AACGGCAAGATCGCGGACACCTACGACCACTACCCCACTCAAACGTGGGCGCTCGGTGATCAAGTCCTCCTCGTCTCGCTCGGCGGTGAAGTGGTGATCGACTACCTGCTGCGACTGAAGAAAGATGTGGCGACGAGCCGCGCGCTATGGGTGATGGGCTACGCGAACGACGTGATGGCGTACATCCCGTCGGCGCGGGTGCTGCGCGAGGGCGGCTACGAGGGGGCCACGTCGATGATGTACTACGGGCTGCCGTCGGTGTGGGGGCCGGAGGTCGAGGCGCGGGTCGTCGCGGAGGTGCGGCGGCAGGCGGCGGGGAAGTGACGACCGGCGGTGGTTGTGCCTCTTGCTTTCGGCCGCCGCGGCGGCTCGGGGGTCTTGAGCCCGGAGGGCGTCGGCGTGTAGCCCGGGGTGCAACCCCGGGCGGCCTGCGGCGGAGTTCGCGCCGCATTGCATTTCGGATCACCGCGGACGCCGCCCGGGGTTGCACCCCGGGCTACACGCCGTCGCCCTCCGGGCTAAATCCCCGAGCCAACAACCGCCGGCTGCCACCCGCCCCCGCTTGCCGCTTGACCCGCCGGCCGCGCCGTGCGACAGTCGAACCATGCTCTCCCTCCCCGACCCCGCCGTCCGCCCCGGCGACCGCGTCGCTCGCCGCGAGTGGCTCCGCGTCGGCGGCCTCGGCGCCGTCGGCCTGTCGCTGCCGCATCTCCTCGCCGCCCAGAGCACACCCACCCCCGCCCCGGCGCTGGTCACGGAGCTGGGCAGCACCTTCGGCCGCGCCAAGAACTGCATCTTCCTGTGGCTCCAGGGCGGGCCGCCGCAGCACGAGACGTTCGACCCCAAGCCCGACGCCCCCGCCGACATCCGCGGCCCGTTCCGCCCGATCGCCACCAGCGTGCCCGGCGTCCGCTTCTCGGAACTGCTGCCGCGCACGGCCGCGCAGGCGCACCGGCTCGCCGTCGTGCGGTCGCTGTCCACCCGCGACGACAACCACGACGTGAGCGGCTACTGGCTCCTCACCGGCTACCCCTACGGCCCCGGCAGCGCCCGGCAGATCAAGCCGAGCGACTGGCCGTACTTCGGCTCCGTCCTGCGGATGCTCAAGCCGAGCGAGCGCCTGCCGGCGCTCACGTCGGTGTGGCTCCCCGACCTGATGCGGCTGAACGACAGCGTCACGCCGGCGGGGCAAACCGCCGGCTTCCTCGGCAAGCTGTGGGAGCCGACGCGGTTCGTCGGCGACCCGGCCGCGGCCGACTACCACATCGAAGGGCTGACCCTGCAAGCCGACCTCGCCGCGCGGGCCGGCGGCCGCCGCGACCTGCTCGCGGGGCTGAACCGCGGCTTCGACGGGCGCGGGCGGAACGAACCCGTCGAGGCGTGGGACCGCCTCGCGCACCACGCGCTCGACCTCGTCACGTCCGGGGCGGCGCGGGCGGCGTTCGACCTGTCGAAGGAGCCCGCCGCGCTGCGCGACCGGTACGGTCGCCACACGTGGGGCCAGAGCTGCCTCCTCGCCCGCCGGCTGGTCGAAGCCGGGGTGCGGCTCGTTCACGTGAACTGGCCGCGCGACCCCGGCGACTCCGCCGTGGACAACCCGCTGTGGGACACGCACGCCCAGAACGCCGACCGCCTCCAGGATTCGCTCTGCCCGATGTTCGACGTGTCGTTCGCCGCCCTGCTCGACGACCTGGCCGAGCGCGGGCTGTTGGGTGAAACGCTGGTCGTGGCGGTGGGCGAGTTCGGCCGAACGCCGCGGATCAACCGGCAGGGCGGCCGCGACCACTGGGGGCACGTGTTCAGCATGGCGCTGGCCGGGGCCGGCGTCCGCGGCGGGCAGGTGGTCGGGGCGAGCGACAAGAACGGCGCCTACCCGACGACCGACCCGGTCCGCGGCGGCGACCTGACGGCGACGATCTTCCACCTCCTCGGCGTGGACCCCGGCGGCATGTTCCGCGACCGCACGAACCGCCCGCACCCGATCACGAAGGGGGAGCCGATCGCGGGGGCGCTGGGGCCGCCGACGACCGCCCGGCAGGCCGCGGGCGGCGACCCGACGTTCGTGCCGCCCTACGACCCCGCCCCGATCCTCGACACGACCTTCGACGCGCGCCGGCCGCTGCTGGCGGCGGCGCCGCCGACGCGCGACAAGGGCTGGCGTGCCGACCCGACCGCGGGGGCGCTGCTGGTGCGGAAGGAGGCCGGCGGCGTGTTCCTGGGCTTCGCCGGCGGCGGGGACGTGGCCGTGGGGGCGCGGGCGGTGCTGGCGCAGGAGATTCGCAACGCCCGCGGCGGCCGCTACACGTTCACCGTGCGCGCGGCCGGCGACGCGGCCTCGGCCGACGACTACGAGAAGGAGTTTCTGGCGGGTGCCAGTTGCCGGCTGGTGCTGTTCCGCTTCCGCGACGCGACGAAGGACGTGCGCGCGGCGGACGAGCTGGCGGCGGTCGAGTTCCGCCCGGCGTTCGGGGCGGCGGGGGTGTTCCGCGTCGAGTGGTTCCTCGGCTCGACGGCGCCGGGGGCGAACTTCCCGATCGGCAACGGCCTGGGGGTGGCGGTGGTGGTGACGGCGACCCGGGCGCGGTCGCCGGCAGCGCGGGCCGGCGTGCGGGTGGTGTCGGCCGAGGTGACGTTCGACGCCGCCCCGCGGCTGGACAACGACGACCTGTGACGCGGTCACGGCGCGCGGACGCGGAACCCCGTCGTCAGGCCGTGCGCCCACAGCCATTCGAGCACGCCCGGGGTGAGCAGGTCGAGCGTCGCCCCCGTGGTGTGGGCCGCGACCAGGAAGTGAACCACGTCGTCCGGGGCCGGCACGGGGAGGCGGCCGAGCCGCACCGCCAGCGCCCCCAGTACCGCATCCACCTCTCGCCGCGGCTCGGCGACTACCACTTCGGGCACGCGCTCGGGCTCGGGCACCTGTTCGGGCTCGGGCACCTCCACGACCGTCTTGCCGAGCGTGAACACCGTCGCCGTCGGCAATTCCGCGTCGTCCGCGGTCGCCAGCGCCACGCGGACGGGGCAGCGGCCGGGGCCGTCGGTCGCGGCGATGTCGTCGAGCAACCCCGGAACGTAATCGTCGTGCAGGACGACGAGGTCGCGGCCGGTGCGGGCCAGCTCCTCGCGGACGGCGGCGAACGGGTCGGGCGGCTCGGCCGCGGCAGGCAGCGCGAGCAGCGCCGCGTCGCGGGCGGCGTTCATCAGCGCGGCGGCGGCGGCGCGCTCGCCCTGGAGGTTCGTCTTCAGCTTGGCGACGTACCGCTGTGCCTTCGGGTCGGCGAGGCGGGCCGAGTTCACGTCGGGGAACTCGAAGTCGGCCGCGGCGAACTCGGCCGGTTCCCCCTCGCCCGCGGCGGCGTGCCGGACCAGCGCCCGGAACGGACTCTTGCGCCGCGGCGTGTCGCGGAACAGGGCGTCCTTCGTCGGCCCGTCGAGGAGCGCGACGAGCCCGTCGCCGTGCGTCTCGGCGACGGCGCGCTCGTCGGCCGGCGGCCGCTCCCCGCGCCCCGCCGCCTCCTCGCAGGCCGCACGGGCGTCGGCCGCGCGCCGCTGCAGTGCGGCGCGGAACTGGTCCAGCAACTCGGCGGCGACAGCGGCCTCGTCGCGCGGCGGGGGCGGCGGAATCTCGAACCCGGCGACGAGGGCGGCGCGGTCGGCGGCGCCGGACAGGCGGACGACGTGGTGCGTCGGGCCGAGTAGCGCTTCGAGGCGGTGCAGGAGGAGCGACTTGCCCGACCCCGCGGGGCCGACGAGCGCGACGACGGCGTTCCCGCTCGGGGCGAGGAGTGCGTCGAGCACGTCGGCGGGCGTGGGGTCGGGGTGCGAATCGGCCACAGTCATGCGCGTTCCAGGAGGTCATGTCGGCCCGGGATGCCGGGAGTGTCAGAGTAGTTTCGTGGCCCCCGGGTTTCTCCTCAATCGCGCCGGCGGCGGGTGCGCGGACGAATTTTAGCCGTCGCCGCACCTGCCGGCGCACTTCACCTTTTCTCCGCTCGCGGTCCTTGCTATCGTCCGCCCGTTCGTGGGCTAAAACGCGTGGCGGCGGGCACGGAGGGCGGCGCATGCGCCGGGTACCGCGGTGGCTCTGGGCGGTCGGGGTGGTGGTCGCGTTGACCAGCCCTGGGGCGGCACGGGCCGCGGGGGTGTGGGTCACCCTGGCGGCCGGACTCTCGGGGGCGGCCCCGACGTCCGAAACCGACCTGTTGTTCGACTCCCCGCACGCCCCGCCCTACGTGGCGGTGACCGGCGTGCCCGGAACTCTGGAGGCCGGCACCGCCGGCGGCACCGTCAGCTTCGGCGGCCTCGGCACGCCGCTGCTGCTGAACCTCGCCGACGGCTCGGCCTACCTCACGGGCGGGCCGGGGAACGTGCCCGACGGCGGCAAGGCCCGCGGCCCGAGCGGCGGCAGCGCCGGCAGCCCCGCGAGCGCCACCCCGCTGGTGAACGCCACCGTCCCCGACACCGCCGCCCTGCTGGGCCTCGCGCTCGCCGACCCGGACGCCGCCGGCGCCCGCGACCTCACCGCCACCCTCACCGACGCCCTGGGGAACGTCCTCGGCACCGGCACCGTGACCGTGCCCGAAGGCGGCTACTACGTCATCGGCCTCGGCCCCGACGCCGCCCCGACCCCGCCGCCGGTCATCGACCCGCCGCCGACCCCGGAACCCACCCCCGAACCAACGCCGACGCCGACGCCCGAGCCGCCGGTGACGAACCCGCCGCCGCCTCCGCCGGTGGACGAGCCCGGGCCGGTGGCCACGCCGGAGCCGTCGTCCCTGCTGCTCGCCGCAGTCGGCGGCGTCGCGGTGACGGCCATCCGCCGGCTCCGCTCCCGGAAGCCGGACTGATACGGAATGGCTTTGATTCCCTACGATTAACCCGCAAGTCGTTGGTGCGGGAGGGAATCCCATGCGTCGCCTGCCGTTCGTCCGCCACCTGCCGGTCGGCCAGGTCCGTTACCGGTACGCGACCTGCCGGCACCCGG
>DASPHQ010000318.1:0-8602 GCA_035629595.1 Urbifossiella sp.
CCTCGCGTTCGTACAGATAGGGGATGGCGTCGAGGCGCATCCCGTCGACGCCCATCGACATCCAGTAGTCGAGGACCGGGAAGAGGGCGTCCCAGACGGCCGGGTTGTCGAAGTTGAGGTCCGGCTGGTGGTGGTAGAAGCGGTGCCAGTAGTACTGCCCGGCGACCGGGTCGAGGGTCCAGTTGGACGGCTCGAAGTCCTTGAAGATGATGCGGGCGTCGGCGTAGCGGGTGGGGTCGTCGCCCCAGACGTAGAAGTCGCGCTCGGTGCTTCCTTTGGGAGCACGCCGGGCGCGCTGGAACCAGGGATGTTGGTCGGACGTGTGGTTGATGACCAGCTCGGTGACGACGCGGATGTTGCGCTTCTTGGCCTCGCCGACGAACTCCTGGAAGTCGGCGAGGGTGCCGTACTGGGGGTGGACGTTGGTGTAGTCGGCGATGTCGTAGCCGTCGTCGCGGAGGGGCGAGGGGTAGAAGGGCATGACCCAGATGGCGGTGACGCCGAGGTCTTCGATGTAGTCGAGCTTGCGGGCGAGGCCGCGGAAGTCGCCGAACCCGTCGCCGTCGCTGTCGTGGAAGGCGCGGACGTGGACCTGATAGATGACCGCGTCCTTGTACCAGAGCGGGTCAGAATCGGGCATGGGGGGCGGCTCGCGCAGGGAATGACGTGACGGCCCGCGATGCGAACGGCGTGCCGCCGGTCAGGAGGCCGGGAGGTACAGTCACTAGATACACACCGCGTTTCCGGTCAAGGGCCTTTGCAACGCAAGCCCCTCGTGTAACGATATGTCGCGGGCTGCAACGATAGGCCCGTCCCACTCACGAATCCACCGGGTAGCGGTCGTATTCGTTCGCTGGTTCCGGCTCGGGCATGTGCTCGTCCAGACTAAGGGCGCAGTAGGGACAGCAGGCGAGCCGCGGGTCGATGCCCCACAAGCTCCTCGCGTTGCTCACCACGAGTGGGGCCAAGTTACACCGGCACCGTGGGCACCGGAACAGGAAGAAGTTCGCGCTCACCCACACGGCCGCCACGATCGCGCCCGCCACCGGGATCACGACGAATACCAGGCCCGCAGCTGGCGGATTGGGCAGGAGCGACACCACGCAAGCGCCGATGGTGACGAACATCCCTCGCATTACCCATCGCACCCGTCGCCCCATCCATTGCCTGATAGTCACGGCCATTCCCCCGGTGACCGCCCCAGCATGACCGATCCGCCGCCGGGTGCAAGGGGGAGGGGCCGGGGGTGGTACACTTTGGAAAAGTTGGCCCCGGTAACGGGCATTGCGGGGCGGGTGGGCTACCACCCGCAGAAGCGACGGACGGTGAGGGTGGCGAGCGGGAGGGCGAGGGCGACGATGGCGGCGGCGAAGTTCCACGTAGCCCGGTCCACGAGGTCGGCCTTCCTCTTGAGTACTGGGCCGAGAAGGGCGGTGGCGAGGAACCATTGCGGGATGAGATAGGCCACAGCCTCTTTCTTATCGGGGTGGGTTGCGGCGTGGGCGGCCAGTCGGTCTGCGGCGGGCACGCGGAAGGCGCCAGCCGGTGACCGGCACCACGCAGCTTCGAGGATGGCGAGCCCGGCAAGCACAACGGTCGGGATGGCGGCAACGATGACCCACGGGCTGATGGCCGCGTTCGCAGCGTTCACCATCGTCCCGAAGGCCGCGAACCCCGCACCCGCGCCGACGTACCCGATAACGGCCCCGGCCTTCGCATCGTGGGAATCAAAGAGTGCCATAGCCTGCTCGTAGGTCCGGCGAGCCTGCTCCTCAACCCAGGTGTAATCGACCCCGGGCGTCGGCAGAAACGTTTGGAGGAACGCAATCGCCCGCTTCGCATCGGGGTCGTCGCCTGCCGCATTGAGGATGTACCCCGGGACTACTTTCTCGGGTCCGATTTGACGATCCGCTCCGGCCAGTCCGTCGCCGGCGCTGGGGGTGGTGGCGACGGGGGTGGTGGGCTCGGTGGGGGTGGTGGCGATGACGCGGCCTCCCGAGTGGGCATGGACAGTTCTCCGTAACAACCGGGCCGGGGTAAGCGACGGGGCGGAGAACGCTACCCGTCGCTTACCCCGGCTTTATCGCAGGTCATGACTCCTGCGGGCCGATGCCGGATTATACCACGCCAGCCGCCTCTAGAAGCTCGTCCATCGTCCACGAGTGGCCGGTCAGTCCCGCGGCCATCGCCGGGGTTTTCTTCAGCGAGTAGTGCCACCGGCAGAAGTTGTAGTGGGCGACGTACCGCGCCGTCGCCGCCGCGAGGTTCGGCAGCTTCTTGCTTGACCCCAGCGCCAGCCGGGTGCCATGTCCACCACACCGGTGATGGGATGAGCCGGGATTCGCGCCGATTCTCTTGACAACGCCCAAGCGGAGCTTACGGTACAGCCGTACACATTCCCTGCCCACGTCCCGGGCATCGTACACACCTCCTACCCCCGGTGCAGACATGGCGGCCATCGACCGTCCCGATCGCGCACCCTCGTGCGACGATGTCTCCGACGAGCTCTTCGTGGAGGCGATCGCCACACTGCGCCGGGTGGCCGTCAGCCCGGATTCCGAAGCCGCGCACGAAGCCCGGGCCAGCCTACGCCGGCTCGGGCTCGCGCCGGCGGCGTCACTTCGCCCGCACGTCGTAGCAAAGCAGAACGCCCATGTCGCGGAGGTAGAAGCCCCCGTTGGACACGACCGGGTGCGGCCACGCCAGCGTCTTGCCGTGGTCGGGCTGCTTGAACCGGCCACGCTCCCGGTACTCGGTCGGGCTCGGCTCGACCAGCGCCACGTCACCCGTGAAGCCGCGGACGTACAGCCGACCATCGGCCGCGCACACGCTCGCGGCCCCGACGCCGCGCTCCGTCCACTTCACCTTGCCGGTGGCGAACTCGGCGCAGAACAGCGCCTGCCCGCCGGTGCCGTAGAGGTGGCCGTCCACCAGCACCGCCCCGCCGATACTCGGGGAAACCTGCTTGTCGAAGTAAACCTGCTTGGCGGTCACGCCGTCGCCGGTCGCGGTCAGCTCGACGAGCCCGCCGCCGCCGCGGGACGAGGCCGTGAACACCTTGTTCCCCAGCACCACCGGGGTGAGGATGTTCGCCCCCGGGTCGATGGTCTTCTCGTACCGCCACAGGAACTTGCCGCTCGCGGCGTCGACGCCGACCACACCCTTCTCGAGGAACTGGACGTACTGCTTGCTCCCATTGACCTCCAGGGGCACGATCGAGGCGTACTCGGCCGCGTCGCCGCCGGGGACGGGCGCCTGCCACACGGGGGCGCCGGTGAGCTTGTTCAGCGCCAGGATCGTCGCCGTCGCCCCGCCCGGGGTGCAGACGACGCGGTCGCCGTCCACCAGCACGGACTCGCTGTACGCCCAGCCTGCATCCGGCGGCCGGCCGACCTTGCCGCCGAAGTCCTTCATCAAGTCTTTCTGCCACCGGACCTTACCGTCCGTCCCCAGGCAGACGAGTTGGCCGGCCGACGACAGGCAGTAGAGGCGGTCGCCGTCCACCGTGGGGGTGGCCCGGGTGCCGGTGTACGCCTTCACCCCGTAGTTCTCGCCGACGGCTCCGATCGGCGTCTTCCAGATGTCCTTGCCGGTCTTCTCGTCGAGCGCCAGGGCGAACTCCTGGTCGCCGGCAGTGGTTTGGAGAAAGACCTTGCCGCCGACCACGGCCGGGGCCGAGTAGCCGGGGCCGATGTCGGTGCGCTTCCAGCGGAGGGGCGGGCCGTCCTTCGGCCACTCCTTGAGGAGGCCGGTTTCCTGCGAGACGCCGGTGCGGGCCGGGCCGCGCCACTGCGGCCAGTCGTCGGCCCGGAGGGCGAGCGAACCGGCGAGCCCGAGGGCGACGGAACACGCGAGAAGGCGGCGGATCATGGCGTGGCTCCCGGGGGCGAAGTGAACCCGGGACAGGCTACGCCGGAGGGGAACGAGGGGCTACGCGGATTCGGCGGCGGGTTCGGGGCTGCCGTTGGCGAGCGGCTCGGCGGGGGCGAGGGCGGCGGCCGCCCGGGCGTCGTCGGCGCGGTACTGCTCCAGCTTCTTGTGGAGGGTGTTGCGGTTGATGCCGAGGCGGTCCGCGGCCTTGATCTGCACGTCGCCGCACTGCCGCATCACTTCCTCAATGAGTTCGCGTTCGAGGCCGTCCACGAGGAACGGGTGGAGCCCCTTGAGGCCGACCGGGAGCGGCGTCTGCACGCCGGCGCGGACGAGGTGTCGAATCTGGGTGCGCACGTCGAGCCCGGCAGGCGTGGCAGCCGGGCCGCGGGCGGTGCGGAGGGTGTAGCGCGGCCGGCCGAAGCGGACGTGTTCCGGGGTGATCGGCCCGCCGTCGGCGAAAACGATCAGCCGTTCGAGCGTGTTCTCCAGCTCGCGGACGTTCCCCGGCCAGTCGTGAAGTCGGAGGGCGTCGATCGCCGGCGGGGTGAGTTCGGGGACCGGCACCTTGTGTGTGTCGGCGTAGCGGCGGAGGAAGAACTGGGCGAGCGGTGCGATGTCGTCGCGCCGCTCGCGGAGCGGCGGCAGCACGACGGGGATGACGTTGAGGCGGTAGTACAGGTCCTCGCGGAACTCGCCGGACTCGACCAGTTCTTCGAGCGAGGCGTTGGTGGCGGCGAGGACGCGGACGTCGACCCGGATGGTCTTGCTCTCGCCGACGCGCTCGAACTCGCGCTCCTGGAGGACTCGCAGCAGCTTGACCTGGAGTTTGGGCGAGGTGCTGTTGATCTCGTCGAGGAAGATGGTGCCGCCGTGTGCGGCTTCGAAGCGGCCCACCTTGTCGGCCACCGCCCCGGTGAAGGCACCTTTGACGTGCCCGAACAGTTCGCTCTCCAGGAGGTTCTCGTGGAGGGCGCCGCAGTTGACGCGGATGAACGGGCCGTCGGCGCGACGGCTGAGCTTGTGGACGGCCTTGGCGATGACTTCCTTGCCGGTGCCGGTTTCGCCGACGAGCAGGACGGTCGTGGTCCGGGGCGCGGTGAGGCGCACCAGACGGTAGACCTCCTGCATGGCGGTCGCGGTGCCCACGATCTCGGGCATCGGCGGCTCGACATGCTCGTTTTTGGGCATCGACCGATTGCTTCCGGGAGAGGAAGCCAGAGATTCGTGCCAATCCGAGCGCTGACTGAGGAAGTGTATCAGCGCGTGCCCGAAAACGCCACACGATTCGCGCTGGAAACGGGCAATCATTCGGGACGGTGATACCGGGAGACTTTGGCAGCAGTGGACACGAGAGCCAACTGGTCGATTCCCAGCCTCAGAGTCCCACCGTAGCATGGTCCCAAAGTCGTCCCTGTAAGAGTTACAAGACCCGAACCCCGGTTGTGGACTGTAGAAGTTACACCGGCGGGCGCGGGCGGTTGCCCAATCCGCAGGGCCGGTCGAACCCCGAACCGCCGCCCACGACGGACTTTGCAGACGCACTTTTCACCGCGGGAGGACCGCTTCCGATTCGCGGCACCCGCATTGCCATGTAGGCTTCGGACGCCGCGCAGGTATGCGCCCGGCCTCACGGCCCTAATGGCGTCCCACTCCCCAACGGAGGTCAAGGGAATGACGCTTCGTCGGCTTCCGATGTACGCACTCGTCGTCGCCCTGGGCACCTCCGGCCCCGCGACCGCCGCCCCGTACACGACTGCCAACTTCCAAGTAACGGCCCCGTCGGAGGCTCTCGCCCGACAGTTCGGCGACATGGCCGAGCACTACCGCAAGGAGAAGGCGCTCCAGTGGCTCGGGCAGGAGATGCCCAACTGGAACCGGCGCTGCCCCCTCGAGGTGAAGATCACGGCCGGCGGCGCGGGTGGTGCGACGACGTTCACGTTCGGCGGCGACGGCGGTCGCGGCGTCGTGACCTCGCAGCACATGGAGATCCACGGCCCCGCCCGGCAGCTGCTCGACAGCGTCCTCCCGCACGAGATCACGCACACGGTCCTGGCCCACCACTTCGGCCGACCCGTGCCCCGCTGGGCCGACGAGGGCGGCAGCGTGCTCAGCGAGAATGACGAGGAGCGGTACAACCACGACGTCCGCTGCCGCGAGCTGCTCAACGCCGGCCGCGGCATTCGGCTCTCCGTGCTGTTCCGCATGGCCGAGTACCCCCGCGACATGATCGTCCTCTACGCCCAGGGTTACTCCGTCAGCGCCTACCTGGTCGACCGCGGGGGCAGCGGCGTCGCCGGCCGGCAGCGGCTGCTCCAGTTCCTCGCCATCGGCATGCAGGGCGGCGACACCCGCAACCACGGCACCGTCGAGAGCTGGAACAACGCGGCCCGGCAGGTGTACGGCGTGAACGGCCTCGACGCCCTCGAGGAACAGTGGCTCAACGCCCTGAAGAACCCGCCGTCCCGCGTCGCCGCCCGCGGCGACCGGGCGCCCGGCACCCCGACCGCCCGCCAGCCCGACCCCGTCGCCGTCCGCAGCTCGGCGCCACCGGTCGTGCCCCTGCTGGAACCGCCGGTCCGTGCCGCCCGCGGTACCGCCCCCGAGCGTGAGCCGCTCGCAACCCCCCGCGCGAACCCGGAGCGGCCGGTTCCCGTCCTCCTGCCGCCCGAGTTTCCCCGTCCCTGACCGCTGTTCACCAGCCGCCGGAGGGGCCATACTGCCCACATGCCCCTCCGCACCGCCTGGATCGCCGTCGCACTCCTCTGGCCCGTCGCCCTCCTCAACTACCTCGACCGACAGCTCCTCGCCGCGATGAAGTTCTCCGTCATGGGCGACATCCCGGACGTCGAGAACGACGCGAACTGGGGCTACATGCTCGGCCAGTTCAAGTGGGTCTACGCCGTCCTCAGCCCGTTCGGCGGCTACCTCGCGGACCGCTTCAGCCGTCGAATCGTCATCGCCGGCAGCCTCTTCGCCTGGTCCGCGGTCACGTGGTGGACCGGCCACGTCTACACCTACCACGACCTGCTCTGGACCCGCACCTTGATGGGGATCAGCGAGGCGTTCTACATCCCGGCCGCGCTCGCCCTCATCGCCGACTACCACACCGGACGCACCCGCTCCCGCGCCGTCGGCGTCCACCAGACCGCCATCTACTGCGGCCTCATCCTCGGCGGCTTCGGCGGACACGCCGCGGACGCACCCGACCTCGGCTGGCGAACCACCTTCGCGGCCCTCGGCCTCGTCGGCATCGCCTACGCCCTGCCCCTCCTGCTGCTCCTCAAAGACGCCCCGCGAACCACCACCGAACCCGTCGCCAAGCCCGGTCCGCTCACGGCATTCGCCGAACTGCTCGTGAACCCGTCGTTCCTGCTGCTGGTGCTCGTATTCACGCTGCCGGCCATCGCGGGCTGGGTCGTGCGCGACTGGATGCCGGCCATCCTCAAGGACCGCTTCACCCTCGGCCAGGGGACCGCCGGCGTCAGCGCCACGCTCTACGTCAACGTCGCGGCGTTCGGCGGGGCGTTCCTCGGCGGGTGGGCCGCCGACCGGGCCGCGCGGCGGACGCCGCGCGGGCGAACCACCGTCAGCGCCGTCGGTATCGCCCTCCTCGTCCCCGCCCTGTTCGGCATCGGCAACGCCCCCACCCTCGCCGCCGCGGTCGCGTTCCTGATGCTGTTCGGCCTCGGCTGGGGCATCTTCGACGGCAACAACATGCCGATCCTGGCCCAGGTCGTGCGGCCCGAGCTGCGGGCGACCGGGTACGGCGTCATGAACCTCGTCAGCATCAGCTGCGGCGGCTTCGCCGACTGGGGTTTCGGCGCCCTCCGCGACGCCCAGACGCCGCTCAACCTGATCTTCGGGGCGTTCGCCGGAACGGCCGTTCTGTCCGTGGTCCTGGTGTTGCTGATCCGCCCGCGGCGGGACGGTGTCGGGGTACCATGAGTGCAGGTCGGACCAGTCCTTGTCGGAAGCGGGGACGAGGTCGCGGAGCCCGGCCGGCGGCTCGTCCGGGTGGAAGCCGAACTTCTTCTCGAACACGTCGTTGGCCTGCTGGTCGCAGATGCGCGCCAGCCCCTCGTGCGACTCGCACAGCTTCTTGAACTCCAAATACTCCTCGACCTCCTTGCGGAGTTCGGCGTCGATCGGCGGCGGGGGCTCCTTGCGGCCCACGGCGGCGACCTTGCGGCGGTGGCGGCGGGTAGTCATCCAGATGCGGGCGAGGCAGTCGGCGGCCTTGGCGGCGTCCTTGCCGTCGCCGGTGCGGAGGAGTTTGCGCAGGGTGAACATGGCCTCGGCGAACCCCTCGTCGACGACGCTCTGTCGAGCGGCGGCGAGGAGCTTGCGGAAGTCGGGGCCGGCGTCGCGGGTGCGCTGCTGGAGTTCGTCGGCATCGAAGCCGAGGCGGTCGGCGGTGGCGTCCCAGGACGTGCCGGCGGCCCGCAGGTCGGCGGCGCGCGACAGGAACTCCTCGGGGATGGTGCTGGACATGGCGGCACCCGGAGACGTGCGGGCGAAGACGTGTACAGCTGTACCGTAAGCTCCGGTTTGGGGAGGTCAAGTACTTCGCATCAGTTTTTCTTAGGATCTGCACTTTCCGCAACTTCCTGTGTCTGAGCGGCTGACCGTGGGTGGGTAGACGAAGGCCGGCCCGTCCGGGACGATGGCGTTACCACACGACCCTCGCCCCGGACGGACCCGGCCATGGCATCTTCGCATCCCCTCCCCC
>DASPHQ010000319.1:0-2373 GCA_035629595.1 Urbifossiella sp.
CACCGGTGGGAGTGGTACCCGCCATCCTAGCGGACGGCCGGGGCGAATTCCGCGGGAAACGCTCAGGCGGCGGCCCGGGCGCGGACGGTGGCGGCGTCGAGGAGGTAGGCGGCGGCCCGGTCGCACGCCCCGGGGCGGGCCTCCTGCGCGGTCAGCGCCCGCAGCCGTTCCACGACCGTCGTGCGGGCGGTGTCGTCGTTGAGCCAGCGCAGGATCGGCGCCGCGACGGGACCGGGGTCGTCCGAGTGCGTGGCGTGTTCGGGGAACAATTCCTCGCTGGCCAGGAGGTTCACCAGGCTCATGTACGGCACCTTCACGAGCATCCGCACCAGCTTCAGCGTCCAGCGGCCCATCCGGTAGACGACGACGGTGGGGACGTGCCGGCCCATCAGTTCCAGCCCGACGGACCCGGACACGGCGACGCACGCGGTCGCCATCGCAATCACTTCCGGCGTCCGCGCGACCAGCACCTCGACCGGCAGGTTCGACCCGGCGAACGCCTCGCGGCAAACCTCGGCCTGCCGGTCGTTGAACGCCGCGACCCGGAAGCGCACGTCCGGCCGCTCCGCGGCAACACGGCGCGCGGCTCCGACGAGGAGCGGCAGGTTGGCGGTCACCTCCTGATTGCGGGAGCCGGGAAGGAGACCGACGATCGGCCCGCCCGCGGCCCGCTCCGCGGCGACGAACGCGGCGTCTGGCTGCTGGGCGGCGAGTTCGTCGAAGTACGGGTGGCCGACGAAGTGGGTGGGGACGCCGCGGTTGCGGTACCACTCCTCTTCGAACGGGAGGGCGGTGAGGACGCCGGCGCAGTAGCGGCGGATCTTCTTGACCCGGTGGCTGCGCCACGCCCAGACCTGCGGCGGCATGAGGTAGTACACCGGGATGCCGGCCGCGTGCGCCCGCTTCGCCAGCGGGAGGTTGAACCCGGCGCAGTCGATGACGACGACCGCATCCGGCCGGTCGGCCGCCCAACTATCCTGCGCCAGCCGGGCGGCGCGGAAGAACATCCGCAGGTGTTTGAGGACGCGGACGAAGCCCATCACCGCGTGCTGCGCCAGCGGGAAGAGGACGTTCACGCCGGCGGCGGTCATTTTCGGCCCGCCGAGGCCGGTGATGCGGACCGAGGCGTTGCGCCGTACGAGGGCGCGAACGAGGTTGGCGCCGTGCAGGTCGCCGCTCGGCTCGCCGGCGGAAAGGAACAGGTGCATGGCGTCCGTGCCGCAGGCCAGTGTCGAGTTTCGAGTTCCGAGTTTAAAGTTCAGGTGCCGAGTCGTGCAACCCTGAACTCGAAACTCTGCTCTCTGAACTCGACACTCCTAGCGCGTCGGGATCGGCGACACGCCCGATTCGCGCTTGCCGGTCGGCAGGGCGGTCGGCTCGGCGACGCGGCGGTAGCCGAGCGAGCGCATCACCTCCAGCACCTCGCTCCACGTCGGGAACGGCCGGCGGTTCTCGCGCTTGTACCGGTCCATCGCCTTCATGAAATCGGTTTCTTCGTCGTTGTAGTCTCGCTCGCAGGTGGTCGGGTCGATGAGCCGGCGGCGCTCACTCGCCGCGCGCTTGGCCGCGGCGTTCGCGGCGCGGCGGTCCTTCGCCACCGGGATGTTGCGCTTGCGCCGGTCGTCCGGGAAGCCGGTACCTTCGGCCGACGAAGCGGGTGCGGCCGCGGGCGGCGGCGTGACGTTCGGGTTGGACATCGGTGCAGTGCCTCGCAGCCGGTTAGGGGGGTGGCTGAGGGGCCAGGCTTACCATCCGGCCGGGGTGCGTCCTGCGCCGGTCTTCGGGGATGGACGGGTCACACTCAGCCTACCCGACGTGCGGAGTGTGTCAACCGAGATTCAGCGCCGGCGCCAATCCGGGGGTGAAAAACTGGTGCGGATTGTGACGGCAGGTGAATCCGCGTGCTATGGGGGAACTTCACCGCCCGCGGCGGCGGCTCAGGGCGACGTTCGCCAGGAGTAACACGCCGATCAGGATGTACTGCATCTCCACGGGGACGTTGAACAGACTGACGCCGTTCTTGATGAGCCCCAGAATGGCGACGCCGAGCAGTGCCCCGACCACGGTGCCGCGGCCGCCTGCGAGGCTCGCCCCGCCGATGACCACGGCGGTGATCACGTCGAGTTCCAGTTGCTCGCCGAGGGTCGGGTTGCCGCTGTTGCTGTGGGCGAACATCAGGACGCCCGCCCAGCCCGTGAGGAGGCCGCTGAGGACGTACACCGCGAGCTTGGTCCGCCGCACGTCCACGCCGCAGAGGCGGGCCGTCGCCTCGTTCGACCCGACCGCGTAGACGTGCCGGCCCAGCACCGTCAGGTGGAGCAGGACCGCGGTGAGGCCGGCGAGCAGCACCAGCGACCACAGCCCGGGGTTACC
>DASPHQ010000320.1:0-2560 GCA_035629595.1 Urbifossiella sp.
GCCGTATCCGAAGGGGCCGGCCAAGCCGGGCCGCGGGGCGTACCGGCCGGAGGTTCACTCGGGGATGGGGGCCATCCCGCATACCGGCGGCGTCGCCTTCCGCGTCTGGGCGCCCCACGCCGACGCGGTGAGTATCGTCGGCACGTTCAACGACTTCAAGCCGGGCGCGCACCCGATGGTGCGGGAGAACGAGGAGGGCTACTGGTACGCCGACGTGCCCGGGGCGAAGGTCCGGGCCGAGTACCGCTTCCACCTCACGACGCCGGCCGGCGAGTTCACGCGAATCGACCCCTACGCCCGGGAGGTGACCAACTCCGTCGGCAACGGCGTGGTGTACGACCCGCGGGCGTTCGACTGGGGCGACGACCACTTCCCGACGCCGAACTGGAACGAGCTGGTGCTCTACGAGCTGCACGTCGGCACCTTCAACGACCCGAACCCTGAGTCGGACACGCCCGGCACGTTCCGGGACGTGATCCACCGGTTCGACCACCTCCGCCGGCTGGGGGTGAACTGCATTCAGGTGATGCCAGTCGCCGAGTTCCCGGGCGATCGGTCGTGGGGGTACAACCCGGCGCACGTGTTCGCGGTGGAGAGCGCCTACGGCGGGCCGGACGCCTTCAAGACGTTCGTCCGCGAGGCCCACCTCAACGGGTTCGCGGTGATCCTGGACGTGGTGTACAACCACTTCGGCCCCGGCGACCTCGACCTGTGGCGGTTCGACGGGTGGGGCGAGGGGAGCGGCGGCGGCATCTACTTCTACAACGACTGGCGCGCCGAGACCCCGTGGGGCCACACCCGCCCGGACTACGGCCGCGGCGAGGTGCGGCAGTTCATCCGCGACAACGCCCTGATGTGGCTCGACGAGTTCCGCCTCGACGGCCTGCGGATGGACATGACGCTGTACATCCGCAGCGTCCGGGCCGACGGCGAGCCGAACCTGCCGGACGGGTGGAGCCTCGTCCAGTGGATCAACCGCGAGGTGAGCGAAAAATATCCCGGCAAGATCACCATCGCCGAGGACCTGCAGGACAACGAGTGGCTGACCAAGAAGCCGGACGAGGGCGGGGCCGGGTACGGCGCCCAGTGGGACGCCAAGTTCGTGCATCCGGTGCGCGAGGCGATCATCACCCCGGCCGACGAGAACCGGAACATGAACGCCCTCCGGGACGCCATCGAGTTCCGGTACAACTACGACGCCTTCCAGCGGGTGATCTACACCGAGAGCCACGACGAGGTGGCGAACGGCAAGGCCCGGGTGCCGCAGGAGATCGACGGCGGCGACCCGACCGGGTACTGGGCGCAGAAGCGCTCCACACTCGGCGCGGCACTCGTCTTCACGGCGCCCGGCATCCCGATGCTGTTCCAGGGGCAGGAGTTCCTGGAGGGCGAGTGGTTCCGCGACACCGTGCCGGTGGACTGGGACAAGCGCGACGAGTTCCGCGGCCTAGTGCGGCTGTACCGCGACCTGATCCGCCTGCGGCTGAACCGCGTCGGGCTGACCCGCGGCCTGACGGGGCAGCACGTCCACGTGTCGCACGTCCACGACGACATGAACATGCTCGCCTTCCGCCGCTGGGCCGACGGCGGGCCCGGCGACGACGTCATGGTGATCGCCAACTTCCACCGCGAGCCGCGCGAGAGCTATACGGTCGGCTTCCCGGCCGCGGGCACCTGGAAGCTCCTGCTCAACTCCGACCGCGGGGTGTACAGCGACCTGTTCACCGGCTACGAGAGCGCCGACGTGGTCGCCGAGCCGGGCGAGTACGACGGCCACCCGGCGCACGGCACTTTCGGCATCGGGCCGTATTCCGTGCTGATCTACGGGCATCCGACGGCGTGACACCTCCGGGTGCACGGCCAACGTGAGCCGGCAGGTCGGGGTGGCAGGCTCCTGCCACCCCGACCTGCCGGCTCACGTTGGCCGTGCGCCAGTCGAAGCCCGGGACGGCCATCCCCGGGCATTTGCGCTTCTGGCACGCCGGATGCATTCCCCCCCTGGCGTCTGTCGTTCCCCCGAGGAGCCGACCCGTCATGACCGCCACAGAAGTCACACCCCCGACGCTCGACGCCGCGCCCGCCACACAGGGGACGGTGACGGAGTTGGTGTCGGGGATCATCGGCGACGTGCAGAAGCTGGCCCAGCAGCAGTTCGCCATGCTCAAGTCCGAGATCCGCGAGGACATGAACCGCACCAAGAAGGCGATGGTGTTCGGCGGCGTCGGCGTCGCGCTGCTGACCGTCGGCGGCCTGGCACTGGTGTTCGCCCTGGTGTACATCCTCCGCGACCTGGCCGGCCTCCCCGAGTGGGGCGCCTGGATGATCTTCGCCGTCGTCTGCCTCGGTGCCGGCGTGGCCCTCGGCTTCGTCGCCCGGAACCTCTTCGAGAGCTTCAACCCGCTCCCGGACAAGACCTTCAACGCCCTCCAGGAGAATCTGACGTGGCAGACGCAACCCCAGGCGTGACCGCCGCCGACAAGAGCCCGGACAGCATCGAGCGGGACATGGAGCAGACCCGCGAGTCGATCACCGCCAAGGTGTCGGCCCTCGAAAACCAGGT
>DASPHQ010000321.1:0-17670 GCA_035629595.1 Urbifossiella sp.
ATCCTCACCGCGCTGGGGATCGACAAGCAGGAGATGCGCAACCGCGCCGCGGTGCGCAAGAGCATCCCCACCCCCTGACCGGGTCAGGCGGCGCGGCGGGCCGCGGCGACGTCCGGCTTCCGGGCCAGCAGGGCCAGGTCGTCGCCCCGGCCGGCCCACTCGGCCGCGCGGGCGAACAGGCTCCGCGCCGCCCGCAGCCGGCACGCCCGCCCGACCCACGTCGCCGCCCGCCCGGCCCGCGCCGCCGACTCCCCCGCCCCCTTCGCCCGGCCGATCGTGCCGGTCGCCTCCACCGCGAACCCGCACCCCTCGACCAGCCGCCGGAGGGTGTCCGGGGTGAAGTGGAGGAGGTGCCGCGGCACGTCCAGGGCGAACCACGCCGGGCCGAACGCGCGGTAACCCCAACTCGCCAGGTTCGGCACCACCAGGTACGCCCGCCCGCCCGGCCTCACGGCGTCGAACACCGCCCGGAGCAGGGCGCGCGGGTCGTGGACGTGCTCGACCACCGCCCGGAGGGTGAGGAGGTCCACCGACGCCGGCCGCACCGCCGGGTGCGGCAGCGCCCCGTGGACCACGTCGAGCCCGAAGTTCCGCCGGGCGGCGGCGGCGGCGTGGGGGCTGAAGTCCATCCCCCGGGCGTCCCACCCGCGGGCGCGCATCCGGGCGGCGAACCACCCCGACCCGCACCCGTAGTCGAGGAGCACCCCGCCCGGCGTCAACCGGTCGGTCAGCGCCCGCTCGCCGCGCAGCCCGAGCCGCTCCCGCAGCCGGCGGAAGACACGTCCGCGCCGCCGCGGCGGCTGGTACGGGGCGTAGTCGGCGGGGTAGAACCGGGCGATGCTCGCCGCGTCCGGCCGGGGGTTGGTGAACACCAGCCCGCAGCCCGGACACTCGCCGAGGCGGTATTCGCGGTCGTCGGCCCCCGGCACGCGGAGGAAGTCGCGGTCGCCTCCGTGGCCGCAGAGCGGACAGGCGACGGCCTCCCAGCGGATCGGGTCCGGGGTCATGGTGGCGCGGGGGCGGTGGGCGGGGCGGCCTGACGACGAATTGATCGGCCCCGGGGGCCGGCGGGGTGCAGGGAAAATGACCCGGCCGGCTGGCGCGGTCGTGTCGGTTCTGCCGCGTCTGCCGGCGGCGCGCGGCCCCTCCCGCGCGAGCTCGTTCACTTTGACTCACGTTGGCGCTGCGGGCGCGGTAGGGACCATTAGCCTGAAACGAGAACAGGCACCCCGCTCCCGTACCGGAGCCCCGCGAGGGCACCCACGTGGTCACGACGCAACCCAAGCAGACCGCCTCCGAAACCGTCCTCCTCGCCGCCGATGACCTGGCCTCGGCCGGCAAGGACGAGTTCACCGAGTTCGACCTCACCGTCGCCGCGTGGTCGATCGACCGCTTCCGGTTCGGCCTCCGCGGCTACGCCCAGAGCTACCCCGACCACAAGCGCGTGATGATGGAGATCATGGGGCAGAAGCCCTCCAGCCCCGTCGTGAACAAGTACCTGGAGAAGGTGCGGCCGAACATCTACAAGCTGACGCCGGCCGGGAAGAGCGCGGCGGCGAAGCTCCGCAACGGCGCGCGGGTGAAGCCGGTGCGGCGGGCCGTCACCGTGCGCGAGCTTTACGACACCGTGGCCGTGTACGCGGGGAAGCCGGAATTCCGCCGCTGGCAGGACAACCCGGAGGAGCCGCGCGACTGGGCCGGCGCCGCGACGTTCCTCGGCCTGAGCGGCAAGAGCGGCCACGAGGACCCGGTGGGCCGGCTGGAGGAGGTCCGAAGCGCCATGAAGGCGGCGCTCGACTGGTGTCGGGTGGAGGAGGTGGCGTTCCTGACGAAGGGGTCCGGCGCCGGCGGGGCGGCGATCCACGTCCGCGACGTGTCCGACCTGCTCGACTTCCTGACGGCGCTGACGTACCGCTTCCCCGAGCACCTCGACGTGGAAGCGGGGGCGAAGCCGAAGAAGCGGTTTACTTGAAGTGACTCGGGGCTTCGCCGCTTGCGGCGTTGCAGCGTCTACCCTGCAACGCCGCAAGCGGCGACACTCATGCCGCGAATCTCACCTTCGACGCCTCGGCGTACGCCGCGTCCGCCTCGAACCCGACCCACTCGCGCCCCAGGTTCTCGGCCACGGCCCCGGTCGTGTTACTGCCGGCGAACGGGTCGAGCACGAGCTCGCCGGGGTCGGTGAGGAACTTCACGAAGAACTCGACGAGCGGTTCCGGCATTGCCGCCGGGTGGCGCGGCACGTTCCCCTTGCGGCACTTCTCGTGATACCCGCCGCGGCTCGCGGTGTTCGGGATCGGCAACACCGCCTGCGGCTCGACGACCTCCGGCGCGACCAGCACGTTCGGCGGGATGGCGCCGCCGTTGTCCGCCAGGAACGACCGCCGTCCGACCTTGTGCTCGCTCGGCCGCCGGCCCGACGAGTAGGTGCCGCGGCTGAGCAGCTTCCGCATCGCGTCGCTGTACTCGGTCAGCACGCGGCGGTTGTCGGCCTTCGGCGTCGGCGTCGGCGACAGCCACCACACCCGCGTGAACGCGTCCTTCACCCGCTCGCGGCGGACGGCGACCCACTCGGCCGGCGTCGGCAGCCGGGCCGGGTTGTAGCAGATGAACTCCTGGCACAGGTGGAGCCCGGCTTCCTCCTGGAACGCCAGCAGCGCCTTGATGCCGATGGTGGACACGGTGGGGGTGCCGGGGTTCCAGCCGTTGCCGAGCTCCATGACGATGGAGCCGTTGGGAGTGAGGAACTTCGTGAGCGGGATGGCGAGGCCGGCGAGCCACGAGGCGTAGTCGTCGCCGTGGCGGTTGCCGTACTTCTTCGGCCGGTGGAGCGGGAACGGCGGCGACGTGAAGATCAACTGAACGCGGCCGCGGAGGTCGTCGAGGGCGGGGTCCGCGACGAGGTCTTCGGCCTTGCCGACGAGGAGTCGGCCGTGGTCGGTCTGGTAGGCGACGGCCGGGGCGGGCCGACGCGGGGCGGGCGCGAGCTGTGGCACGGCGACTCACTTCCGTGTGGTCGTCGGGGCCGATCGTGCCCCGGGTGCGGGAGTATCAGGCGCGTGCGGCGCGGGTGTCAAGGGGAATGGGAACCGGTCACGCCACCGGCGGGTAGACGCCGGACCCGGCGATGAGGCCGGCGAGGAACTGCACCGCGTCGTGCCGGGCCTTCGCGGCGTCGGCCAGCGCCGCGTAGTCGTTCAGCCGCCGCGCCAGCTCCGACGCGCTCGGGCAGATCAGCCCGCGCTCCTCCTCGTTGCTCAGGAACTCGCGCGCCGCGGCCAGCGCCTCCGGCAGCCGGTCCACCTTCACCAGCAGGTTCACGTACACCTGCGCCGCGTAGCTCGCGCCCTGGTCGCTCTCGCGCTTCGCCTTCTCGCGGAACCGCGCCAGGTGCGCCTCCACGTCCACCCCCGCGACGGTGTCGAGGTAGGCGCGGTAGTCGGTGTAGCCGTCCTCGAAGGGGGCGTCGCCCCCGCCGCCGCGGAGGGTCGGCGACAGCCGCTCGCCGTACACGCACAGCTCGCGGGCCAGGGCGTTCTCCTCGCCCGGCGGCAGGTACAGCGCCATCTGGCACACGCTCGACAGGTGCGACGTGTCGATGTGGTAGGCGTCCTCGCCGAACAGCTCGGGGTGCCCCTCCACCATCGCGCGCACGGTGGCGCCGTCCGGGGCCGGGGTGCCGCGGCCGGCCAGGTCGGCGCGGAGGCGGTCGGCCAGCTGGGCGTACAGGGCGCGGGTGAGCCGGCCGACGCAGTAGTCGCGCAGGTCGGGGTTCTGGTTTAGCTCCGACCCGCTCACGGTGGTGATCGCCGAACAGACGCCGTGCCGGTCGAGGATCAGGTCGAAGCCCTTCTTCGGGTAGAGCCCCTGCTGCCACGCGATCTCGATAACGGGGTAAATGTCCGTCTCGGGCCCGGGGTTGAAGTTCTCGATCGCCAGCTTCACCGGATCGGGCTCGTTGATGAGTCGGTAGAACTGCCAGGCCCGCGGCAGGTCGCCGCGGTCGAGGGCGAGCCGACCGACCTCGCGGGAGGCGCTGCGGATGGCGTCCTCGTAGGGCTCGTGGGTGTGCGCCGGCAGGTCGGTGGCGGGGCCGGTCGGGAACGGCGACACGCCGAGCTCGACGCGCTTCTTCAGCAGCAGCGCGTAGAAGAGGCCGCTGAGGTCGCCGGCGGCGCGGAGCTCGGCGACGAGCGCGTCGGCGGCGGCGGCGGGGCCGTCGGCGGCGAGGGCGGCGCGGAGGCGGTCGAAGGCGGCGGGGTCGATCGGCGGCGGGGCGTCGTCGGCGTCCATGAGCGGCTCCGGGGGGTAGGGGTATCCTATCGCCCCGGAGTGAAGGAGGGCGAAGCCCTCCCGTTGCGATGGGTGGGCTTTAGCGCCGGAGGTAGCGGTACGGCGTCTCCAGGGTCAGCAACGCAAGCGCCGTCGAGCCGACCCGGCCGCCGTGGCTCCCGATCGTCCCCGGGTCCGGGTTCCAGCTCCCAGCGACGACGCCTTCCCGGCTCTGGGTCACCACCAGCCAGTCGCGCATGCCGCCGGCCCGCTTGCCGCTCTCGCGGGCGCCGAGGAACCAGTCCGGCCAGGCTTCGCCGCCGGCACGGTGGAGCACCTGCGTGGCGTAGTAGTAGTAGTACATCTCGGGCGTGCCGGGCCTCTGTATCGCCTCCTCCGCCGTCCGCGGCCGCCTCGTCGGATCAGTCAGTCCGGCGACGCCCTCCTGGAACCCGGCGTGGATGGGGTTCCAGCCGTCGAAGTGGTAGCGGCACCACAGGCCGACGGCGGTGAGCGCCGTGCCAGGCTTGCCGTTCGCGCTGGTGTACCCGTAGGCCGCCTTGTTCGGCCCGGCCGCGACCTTGTCGAGGAAGTCGACCGCCTTTTTCACAGTTGCGTCGGGCACGGTCAGCTTCCCCTGCTGGGCGGCGAACAGCGCCTGGAACTGCCAGCCGGTGATCGACGTGTCGCCGGTGGCCCCGGACTGGTAGCCCCAACTGCCGTCCGCCCCCTGGGCTCGGACGACGTAGGTCACCGCCGCCTGCGCGAACGGCTGGAGGGCGCGGTCGCCGGTGAGGGCGTAGGCCTCGCAGAGCGCGAGGGCGGCGATGGCGTGGCCGTACATGTAATGCGGGCTGCCGTGGGCGAAACGGCCGGTGGCCAGGTTGAGCTCGTTCTTGAGCCAGACGAGCCCACCGGCGACGGTCTTCGTGTACAGGCCGGACTTGTGGGTGTGGCCGGCGCCGAGGAATGGCAGCAGCGCCATCCCGGTGGACGAGGCCCAGTCCTTCGTTTTCATCTTCGGGTCGCGGGGGTCGAACTCCCAGTACCCACCCGGCTTCCGCTGGTTCGCCAGCCACATCAGCCCGGCGTTCACGACCCGCTCGCTCGCCGGGCTGGCGCCGTGCTCGGCAGGGAGCACCGCGCGGGCGGCCGGGGTGCGCCCAGCCATCGCGGGGGGGACGACCCAGGCGGGCTCGTCCTGCGCCGCGGCGGCGCACGCCAGGAGGAGGACCGCGGGGGCGGGAAGGAAGCGAATCACGGCGGCCTCCAGGATGAACGAGGGGTGCCGTGGGTATCGTAGCTCTTCCGCCGCTCGCGGCTTCGCGCTTTGCAGCGCGAAGCCGCGAGCGGCGAAGTCCCGAGCCGTCACCGACCCCGAAGCGCCGCCAGCGCGCCCAGCGCCTGGCTCGTCGCCACCAGCGGGTCGTTCTCGCGCACCAGGTCCACCGCGTTCGCCCAGCTGCCGTCCGGCCGCTGCCGCCCCGCCAGCGCCGCCGCCAGTCCCGCCGTCGCGTCGGGCAGCGCCTTCGCCGCCGACGCCGCGTAGTAGAAGTACACCGCGTTCCGGTTCCCCTCCATCGCCGGCGCGTACCGCCCCGGATGCACGTCGGCCCGGAAGCCGGTCCGCAGCCACGCTGCCGCCCGCTTCGCCCGCCGGTCGATCTCCTCGGCGTGCCCGCCGCGGCGGCACAGCCGCAGCGCCCGCAGCCCGTCGGCGGTGGCGCTGCCGTACGACGCGGCGACGCCCTCGATCAGCCCGGCCTTGTTCCGCACCGGGTCGGCGTGGACGAAGTGAAACCCGCCGTCGTCGTTCTGGCAGCGGCGCAGGAACGCGAGCGCCGCTTCTGCGCGGGCGTCCGTCAGCGCCCCGGCGGCGTGCAGCGCCTCCAGCGCGAACAGCGTCGCCGACAGGTTCGACTCGGTCAGCGGCGGCGCGAAGCCGTTCGGGTCGGGCTTCTTCGGCACGCCGCGGGAGTAGCCCCAGCCGCCGTAGTGCGGGTCGGCCGGCTCCCACCCCAGGTCGCGGGTGAGTTGCCGGTCGAGGAGGTACTTCACCCACGCCGCCTTCGCCGCGGGGCGGCCGGCGCCGTCGGCGTGGCACAGCGCCTTCAGCGCCAGCGCCGCGGTGTAGACCGGGTAGTCGAACCCGCCGGCCGGCTCGCGCACGTCGCCGGCGGGGGTGACGAACGTGTCGAGGAAGGCGATCGCCTTGGCGCGGGCGGCGGGGGCGGCGTCGGCGTCCTGGAGGGCGCCGAGGACGAGCGGGGTGAGGGCGGTGCCGTCCTTGAACGCGGCGTACACGTCGGACCGCCACGCCCCGTCCGGCGACTGGTGCTTCAGGAGGTAGGCGACGGCCATGGCGGTGTCGGCGCGCGGGGCGGGCGGCTGGGCGGCGACGACGAGCGCGAGCAGCGCGACGTGGGGGGACATGGGAACTCCGCGGGCCAAGCCCGGGGACGGCCGTCCCCGGGCTTTCGGGGGTGGTTACTCCTTCGCCGGCGGGGCGTCGCGCTTCTCGGCCTGCGCCCGGAGCACGTCCACCGGGAACGGCGTGCGGTCGGCCGTCAGCACCAGCAGCGCCGCCGACGTGCAGAACGTCTTGCCGGTGATGCAGTGGTGGCCGCTCCAGCTGCCGCTGCCGTCCTGGGCTTTCTCCAGCCCGGCCCGCATCTTCGCGTCCCAGTCGGTCCAGTCCTTGCCGCCCTTGAGCACCAGCGTCTCGCTGATGTGCATGAAGCTGAGGAACTCCTCGCCGCCGTTGGACCCGAACCCGGCCACGAACTTCTCGTCGCGCACGGTCGCGGCGAGCTGCCCCTGCACCTTGTCGTTGGCCCGCTCGGCGTCGGCCAGCTTCTCGACGGTCTGCTTGGCCTCCTCCTTCTGGGCCTTCGTCGCCGACTGGTCCTTGATGATCTCGCGGGCCTTGGTGGCCTCGACGCGGAGGCCGTTCACCGCGTCCTGGGTGTTGCCGGCGCCGCGGCCGAAGCTGTACAGCTTCACCCCCGCGTCGCCGCCGCCGAGCCCGCCGGCGCCGCCGAACGTGGCGCTGCGGCCGGAGTACCCACCCTCGCCGAACGCGCCGGCCCTCGGTGCGCCGGCCACCAGGTCCGACGACGCCTTCGCCGTACCGGCCGGGAGCGCCGCGACCACCGCCGGGGCCGGGCCGGCCGCCAGCGTCTTCCCCTCGGCCGCGGTCTTGGCGTCGGCCAGGGCGCGCTCGAGCACCCGCCGGTCCACCTCGACGCCGTTCTGCCGCGCCCGCGCCACGCTCTTGTTGCACAGCCCCATCGACAGCGTCGGCGCCCACCCGGCCTGGTTGGCGAACCCGCCGTCGGCCCCCTGGTGGCGGACGATCTTGTTCATCGTCTTGGTCAGCGCCGCCACCAGCCGCGCCTCGTCCGGCCCGGCGGTGCCGCGCATCTCGGCCAGCACCAGGTTCACCAGGAACGTGTCCACGTACGGCCCGATCTTCCCCTGCAGCTGCGTGCCGCGGACGTCGGTGATGTACAGCGAGTCGCCCTCGGCCCGCTCGACCCGGGCGAGGACGAACCGCAGCCCGCGGGCCACCACGTCCTTGTACTCGCCGGCCGTCGCCGAGTGGCCGGTGCGGAACAGGGCCAGCAGCGCGAAGCAGGTGTTCCCCACGTCCGACGGGTCCTCGACGGCCTTCCCCTCGACGCGGGCGCCGCCGGTGCCCTGGTTCCGCCACCCGCCGCCCTGGCTCCAGCCGCCGTCCTCCTGCTGTGACTTGACCAGCCACTCGAGCCCCTTCTTGACCGCGTCCGACAGCGGCCGGGGCGTCACCGCCGTCTTCATCTCGACCTTGACGTCGGTGACGCGGACCGGCGACAGCTTGTCGGTCTTCGCGGTCGGCGGCGGGGCGGCGGGGAGCGCGGCGGGGGCGGCCGGCGGCTGGCCGGTCGCGGGGACGAGGTTCAGGGCGAACGTGGCCGCGAGCCCGACGGCGGCGGCAACCTGGAGCGGACGAATCAGCCGGGACATGCGTCGTCCTCCGACGGGAGGGGAAACGGGGCGCGCCATCCGACGCCCCGCCGGCAGTCTAACGGGTCGGGCGTAACGGGTTGGTAACGGCGCCGCTTGCGGCTTCGCGTCGCCCAGCGCGAAGCCGCAAGCGGCAGGCGCAGGAAACTCCTCTTCTCGCGCCGCCGGCGAGTCGGTATCAGCCGCCCCATCTTCACCCGAAGCCGAACGGCCGGAGGACGGATGCGCACGTGGCGGAAGTTGATGGCGGCGGCGGCACTCGGGGCGGCGGTCGGGGGCGCGACGGCCCAGCCGCCGGCGCCGCCGGGGGTCAAGGCCGCCGACCCGCTCCGGGCCGCCGACCCGCTCGGGGCCATGATCGCCGACGCGAAGTCGGCCCACGCGGCGCTGCGCGACTACACCTGCACGTTCACCCGCCAGGAGCGCGTCGGCGGGGCGGTGGGGGCCGAGCAGGTCGCGGAACTGAAGTACCGGGCCAACCCGTACAGCGTGTCGGTCCGGTTCGCCCGGCCGGGGGCGGTGGCGGGCGCGTCGGCGAGCTACGTCACCGGCAAGCGGCTGGAGCAGGTGAAGGTGCGGCCCGTCGGCGCCAAGGGGCTCGACGCGTTCGTGCTGGTCCCGCAGTCCGACCCGCGGGCGAAGCTCGACGGCCTGCACCCCGTGACCGGGTACGGCGTCGGCGCGGTGATCGACCGGGTGGCGAAGGTGGTGTCCACCGAGAAGACGATGAACAACGCCCTGGAGGTCCACGCGGGCGAGTTCCAGTTCGCGGGCAAGGCGGTGACGCGGTACGAGGTGCTGGCGCGCCGCCCGCACGCCAACCGGTACGCCTACCGGATGCTGGTGTACGTGGACGCGCAGTCGAAGTTGCCGGTGCGGTGGGAGGCCTACGACGCCCCGCGCCCTGGCACCACGGTCGGCGAGCTGTTCGAGGCCCACAGCTACACCGACCTGCGGCCGAACGTGGGCCTGGGTGAGGCGGCGTTCGAGTAACGCGCTCCGGTTCTGCCGCTTGCGGCTTCGCGCTGGGCAGCGCGAAGCCGCAAGCGGCAGAACCCCAATCACTTCTTCGCCGCCGCCGGCAGCAACGCCTTCAGCCGCCGCACTGTGTCGGCGCTCCCCGCGTCGGCCGCCAGGTTCCGCAGCTCGTGCGGGTCCGTCTCGTAGTCGAACAGCTGCGCGCCCCGCGCCCCGCCGTCCCACTCGGTGTAGCGGTAGCGCTCCGTCCGCACGCTGCGGCCCATGAAGAACGGGTTCTTCCCGGTCACCTCACCGGTCGCCGTGGGGGTGCCGCGGCTCACCTGCGTGAACGCCGGCCGGTCCCACGCCGCGGCCGGGTTCTCCAGCAGCGGGCGGAGGCTGGCGCCGTCGGTCCGCGGCGGCGTCAGGCCGCACGCCTCGGCCAGCGTCGCGTGGAGGTCGGTCAGCTCGACGGTGCGGGCGCACGCCCGGCCGTTCCCCCGCGCCCGCGGGTCGTGGATGACCAGCGGCACCCGGGCGCTGTTCTCGAACAGGCTCATCTTCTGCCACAGCCCGTGCTCGCCGAGGTGGTAGCCGTGGTCGCTCAGGAACACCACGATCGTCCGCCGCGCCAGCCCGAGCCGGTCGAGCGCCGCGAGCACCCGGCCGACCTGCGCGTCCATGAACGCCACCGACGCCAGGTACGCCTGAATCGCCTCGCGCCGCTGGGCGTCGGTCATCGTCTCCTGCTCCGGCTTGGCGCTGCCGAACGCCGGCCCCGGCCCCGCCGCCCGGTGCCCGTCCGGCACGGTCGCGAGCGTGATGTCGGCCGCGGGGTACTGGTCGAAGTACGCCCGCGGGGCCACGTACGGCGTGTGCGGGCGGAAGAAGCCGCACGCCAGGAAGAAGGGCCGGTCCTTGTTCGCCTCCAGCAGCTTCGTGACCTCGGTGGCGGTCATGCCGTCGGTGTGCGTCTCGTCGCCGCCGGCGGACGCCAGCCAGCTGAGGGTGCCGCCGAACCGGGCCGAGCCCTTCCCCTTCGGGTTCAGGGTGAAGATGCGGTCGGCGTCCTCGTCGTCCTTGTCGCGGCCGCGCGGGTTGATGACGCGCTCCCAGCTCGGCGGGTCGTCGAGGCCGTCGGTGCCGATCTGGCCGGGGACGCCGTAGTGGTACAGCTTGCCGACGCGGGCCACGAAGTACCCGGCCCGGCGGAACGTCTGCGGCAGCGACTGCGCGTCGGGGACGGTCTGGCGGAACTGCGTGGCGTTCTCGTAGACGCGGAGGGTGTCCGGGCGGAGGCCGGTGAGGAGGCTGGCCCGGCTCGGGTTGCACAGCGGAAACTGGCAGTACGCCCGGTCGAACCGCACGCCGGCGGCGGCGAGCTTGTCGATGTTCGGCGTCCTGGCGCGGCCCTGGTAGCAGCCGAGGGCGGTGTTGGTGAGGTCGTCGGAGACGATGAGTAAAACCGAAACCTTCTTGTCGCTGGATTCCTGAGCGGATATACTGTAGGTTGACGATTGTACGAACAACACGGCGAGAGCTGGAAACATGACCCGGGAAAAGGGCATCGTCTTCTCCTACATCCGGTTTTCCAAGAAGGGGGCGCAGGAACGTGGCGACAGCGTTCGTCGCCAGACGGCCGGGGCGAAGGCGTGGGCGGAAGCCAATGGGATGAAGATTGACCCCCGATCCTACGCCGACCTTGGGCTATCCGGGTTCCACGCCGACCACTTGAAGAACCCGGACTTGGGCGGACTGGCGACGTTTCTTCGGGCCATTGAGCGGAAGGCGTTGCCGTCCGGGCCGGTCTATCTCTGCGTCGAAAACTTGGACCGGTTGAGCCGCCAGGACGCCGTCCCCGCCCTGAACCTGTTCACCAGCATTCTGAACGCTGGTGTCCGCATCGTCCAGTTGACCCCCGCCGAAATGGTCTACACCGACAAGTCCCCGGCGATGGAACTCGTCTTCGCCATCATGGAACTTAGCCGAGCGAACTCGGAAAGCGCCGCCAAGTCCATGCGGAACTACGCCAGTTGGAACGCCCGTAAGACGAACGCCCGGGACAGCGGGAAGCCGATGACCGGGCAGGTTCCGGCGTGGCTGAAAAAGGACGGCGACAGGTTCGCTACCGTCCCGGCGGCGGCTCGGGCCGTCTGTCGGATTTACGAGTTGGCGGCGAGCGGCTACGGCATCGCCAACATCATTCGCCACCTGAACGAGGAAGGGGTAAAGCCCATCGGCCGGGTAGGGCACAAGTCGGGCGTGAACGTCTGGCAAGTCGCCTACGTCGGCCGCATCCTGAACAACCGGGCAGTCATCGGCGAGTACCAACCCCGGAAGAAAGATCGCACCCCGGACGGGGAACCGCTCGTCGCCTACTTCCCGACGGTCGTAGACGAGTCCGTTTACCTTCGGGCACGGGCCGGGCTTGAGAAGCGTAAGAAGGTGGGGAAAGGCCGGACGGGGAAGGTGGTCAACCTGTTTCAAGGGTTGATGACTGAGGCCGATACCGGCGAGTCAGTGGTAATGGACATCCGCACCGCCCGCTACGACAGCAACGGCGGGAAGTGGATGAACTACCGCAACTCGGGCTTCCAACTGACCGGGTGTCGACAGTTCCCAATGGTCGCCCTGGAAACCGCCTTACTCGGCTCTCTGTCCGAACTTGACCCCGACGAAATCTTGCCCCGAGAGGACGGACGGGACCAGATCAAGGAACTATCCCTACAGATTGAGGATCACGACGGCCGGCTCCGAGAGATTGAAGACCAGTTGATGACGGGCGGGGCTGTGGGTGTTCTGTCCAAGGTGGCGGGGCGGCTCGAGGCCGAACGTGTCGCCCTCGTGGGCCAGTTGGCTGCGGCGAAGACAAGGGAGGCGAGTCCCCAATCCGAGGCGTGGGCGGCGGCTCAGACCCTCATCGGCAGCATGAAGGCGGTGGAGGAACGGGAAGGGACAGACCAAGCTCGGATGCGACTACGGGCAGAAGTGCGGCGGGTGGTGTCCGGGATGCGGTGTATCTTCGTGCGGAAGGGTCGGAAGCAACGGGCATTAGTTCAGGTTAACTTCGTGGGGTCTGAGGCCGTCCGATACGTCTTTGTGAACTACCGGGGCCGGGCGAATTCCTACGCAAACGCCAAGCCCGAATACCTGAAACACGACACGTTCAAGGCCGAGAACGTGCCGATTTCGTTTATGGACTTGGGCGACCCGGAAATAACCGAGTCTATACGGGCGGGATTGCTGGAATCCATTGACACGTTGAAATGGGAATAACCCGGCCGCCATCGGCCGGGCTTGTTAGCATCATGTCTCCCACGGCGAGGCGAACTCGACAACGGGTGAACCTCGGAATCCGTATTCCCACACGAACCAGCAAATGCCGTAACGATGGTTCAAAAGTCGGCGATCAGCGTGGCGCCACTGGAAACTCGTTAAGGTAATCACTCGCCGCAATCTCATCTTGCCTACGTTCCATCTTGACAAATTGGCCAGTACATGAACGGGATACATCAGGGCGACACACTCCCGGTTGTATGCACAAGCCCGCTCAATCCACGGGCCGATTGCCCACCCTCGGAAGGGTGGGTTAGTCACCACGTTGTCGAACCACCATCTCGGCCGTCCGGTCAGGAAGTTTAGTTCTATCGTCCCGGGGTATCCGTAATAGTCAATGTCCGAGGACACTACTGGATATCCGTGCTTGATAAAAACCTTACTTATCGCACCGTCGCCGCATGCAGATTCCCACACCACCCCCCGGAACTTCTGTCGTCGCAAGAGTGCTTCGACAGATGACGGGGAAGCAAACCATGCGTCTGGGTGCATGGTTATTCATTCACCAAGGTCGGCATGAGAAGGATGAGCGTGGGCTTCTCAACCGTGATCCACTTCCCGTTGTAGAACACCTTCCCCTTCGGCTTCACCGAGATCACCCGATCACCCAGCGTCGCCACGAACTGCTGAGCCAACTCTTCGATTCGCTCGTCCGAGATTTCCTCATCCTGGCGGGTGCCGAAGTGGGTCGGGTCGCCTTCCTCCGGGTGTTCCGTCGGGTGCACCGTCGTGGTGGTGGCGTCCGACGTGGCGGCGGCCGGGTGCGTCTCTTCCCATTCCTTCACCTTCGCTCGTGCCTTTGCGACGGTCGCCTCCTCCGCATCGGCGAGTTCCTTCGGCGTCTTCGGCTTGGCAGTCAGGGCGATCGTCTTGGCGATGGACAGTTCTTCCCACTTCCCCTTCTCGGGCGACGTGCTCGCATCATGGGCGGACTTGGCACTGTCCCACTTCTCGTTGAGGAGCATCCACTGGAGGGCGCTCTGGGAGGTGCGACGATACCGCTCCGTGAACCACTTGTTGAAGCGGGGCACGTTGCTCTTGAACGTCTCGTCCTTGATCTTCGTGAGAATCTCGCCGATACGCTTGGCGGCCTCACGGTCAAACTTGACGTTCTGGTCCGGTAAGCCGATCAGCCCGTCCAGTTCCGCCAGCAGCGGGTTAACCGACGGGGCGGTGGCGTTCTGGCCCACTGCGGAGGACGTGGCGGGGGCGGTGGCGTCCGGGGCCACTGGCGTGGTGGCGGCGTCGTCCGAGGTGCTGGCGTTAGTGGCGTTCGTAGCAGGGATCACAGCAAGGCTCCGGGTGGTGGAGCGTTGCTGGCATTCTACGAAGAAAAGCCGACAACGCTCCCATTAAGGGTGGAACGTTGTCGGCTTTTTCGCATCAGGGCAATTTAGCCCCGTTATATGCGATCACCGATAACCCGCTTCGGCTCTGCACCGTGCGGATCAAAAATCGTGATTGCTCACGACACGAAATGGACAGGTGTATCCCGCCACTCGCATTGCTAACTTCCGGTTCGGCGTTGCGCCCGCTTCATCCCCACACCGGGGGAATCACTTTGTTGTTCGTCGCCGTTCGTCCCGGCCCGGCTTCACCGCACTCGGCTTTTCTTGCCGGGTGAGTTGAAATAGTAGCACACACTCGGAATGAATAGCAAGGCCATCTATTCAAATAATACGAATAGATGTAAACCACCTTTAATGTCATTCTGACAGAATCTCTTATATCCGATATAAATTGGAACTGCGGGCGGTACGAGCCGCCCACGTTGAATGAAATCAACCTCTCGTCCACAGCATCACGGAGGGTTTTTCGAGCGGCCGGCTGGGGAGATAACGGACCGGGGGCGAAACGGGACTGGCGGCTGTCGGCTTTTGTGTCATAGCAGATTCTCGAAGGTTAATGTTTCGGCGACTCGTGGCCAGCGCCGGGCGTGATTGCCACGGCCGCCAAATGTCGCATTAATACTTCATTTAATCAAGTCGTGCGATCCTTGTGTTGACTGAGTGTTGAATACGGGGTCGAAGTAAGATAGTATGGTTCAACATTAACTATTGGAGCATCGGCTATGCGATTCATTTGGAACCCTGACGGCTTTCGGCCGGACGACTTTCTCCCATCCCGCCTGCGCCACCAGGCCGACGCCGCCCGTGTCCTGGTCCACCTGATCGAGTACCGCCGGCTCGACAAGCGGTACAAGGCCCACGACGGCGTCACCCTCCAGGCCAAGTTCCTGCGCAACGTGGTCGGGGTCGAGCACTGCGAGGCGATCCGGGACTGTCTCGCCGCACAGGGGGTCATTTCGGTGCGGCGCAGTTACACGGTCGGGCTGCATTCCTTCGAGTTCAAGATCGGGCCGCTGTTCAAGTCGTCACCGTTCCGGCGGGTCCAGGTCACCGACAAGTTCCTGATCGGGCGGATGGACAGACACCTGAGCCGGACGGTGCCGGACCCGCACGACCCGACCGAGGTGGGGCTTTTTTCTTGGCTCAAGGAGTTAACGATCGACGCACCGGCGGCGAAGGCGTACGCCTCGACGTTCGGCGAGGGTGCCGAGTGGGTCCGGCAGAAAGCCTTGTCAATCGACATGATCGAGCAAGCCGACCACTGGTTCACAAGGGACCGGTTTCGGCGAGTCCACACGAATTTCACAAACCTTTGGGGCGGGCTTCGGCGGTTCTTGGCGGTGGGCGGGGAACAAGTTGTCGAACTCGACATCGCCAACAGTCAGCCACTCTTCTTTGGCTTACTGGCATTGGCAAAGTGGCAATTGTCTCAGGATGGAGAGGGCGAGCAGACGGTCTTGTCGGAAATGACCATTCCCAGAAGGTTAATAGATACTACATGTAATAATTCAGTATCTATCTCCCCTCCCCCCATCCCCTCTCTTTATGATGCAGGAATGCACGCAGGCTCTCAGCGATACCTGCCACACGACCTCGCCAACTACATGACCCTTGTGCAACGAGGAACCATCTACGAGTTCCTGATGGACAAGGCACGCCGCACCTGGGAGGACAGAGGCGAGTTCAAGGAGTCGTTCTTCCAGCACGTCTTCTACGCCAAGACACCGTACCCCAACGCCCTCGCCAACGTGTTCCGGCAGGAGTTCCCGTCTGCCCACAGAATCTTAACCGACCTCAAGGCGAACGAGCCGAGGGATGCCCCCCGGAAGATGCAGCAACTCGAAGCCGACTTCGTCATCGACACCTGTTGCCGGAAACTGCTCACGACGCATCCGCAGGTGCCGCTCCTGACCCTCCATGACGGCATCTGGACGACCTCCCCTCACATCGGCCTCGTCCGCCAGACCGTCGAAGCAGAGTTCGCCAAGTTGGGGGTGCATCCGCTACTCCGGTGTCGTGCGGCGAACGGGCTGTCTTTGCCCCCTGACGCTTCCGTACAGACTTGATCGCTTGGCAGAAGAGCGTTTACCCAGACGGCGGCCTGCGTGGCTGTACGCAACTGTACGCTTACAGGCCGCTCATCCCCTTACGCCCGCCGCCCGGCACCGCACGTCGTGTGACCATACACCCCACGGGGCATCAGGGAGAAGAACTCCCTTACCCCACTAACGACTGCGTGGTACTCCAGATGTTCCGCACGAAGACCCTCCTCGCCGCCGCCGACTGTCACAGCTACGAGGAGTACGTCAGCTTCCTCGCCGGGGAGAAGTCCCGGGACATCGCCCGCAACGTGAACGTCCGCCAGCACTACGGCAAGGTGTACGTGCGGGTCCACGACACGGACATCTTGGTCTTCTACCCGGGCGGCTCGTTCTCCGCCGACAACGGCGGGTACAACACGGTCACCACCAGCGACCGCCTCACTCAGTTCGGACCCCGCAACGTGCGGTTCTACCACGCCGCCGGGAACCTGTTTTGCGAGAACCGGGGGCCGTGCCCCGACCACACCACCCGCTACCCGGTCGTCCGGCGGGGGCGCCCCCGGCTGGAGACGAAGCAGCACCCCAACGCCGGGCTGAAGACCCGCAAGCACCGCAAGCTGCAACTCGGCTGACCGACGGACGGCCAGCGGATCATGAGTTCACCTCCCCGACAAGCGGTGACACGGCCCCGGCCACGACCGGGTGTCCGTAAAGGGCTGTGTCCCAGGAGCGGGTGTAGGGTCACCAGGCCGGGCCATTTGCGATGACGGCCCGGAGAGGTGTCGAACAGGATGGGGCTGGGGATCAAGCGAGATGTGCCGGGTCGGCTGGTCGAGTCAACACAGAAGCCTCGGCCGGGGGCTGTACCCGTACCGAGGTACGTGATCGGCCTTGGTTTCGACCACGCCTCAGCAAACGAGCGGGCGTCTTATTTCCAGAATTCGGAAGGCAGTCATGTCGAAATGGCTGGTCGAGACAGCAGCGGAATGAGTGGTGAGGGGTGTGGCTCGGGCTACATGCCGGTGTGGAGATCGGCCGCCGGTGACGCTACCCGCCGGGATTGGCTTCCCGTAGCCGTGCGACCAACTCGGCGGCCGATAGGCGGCGGTCATCCCAGAATTGCTCACGGAGCATCGTGAGGGTGGCCGGCACGTCGGTCAGATCGCAGACCAGCCACCTGTCCGAGGTCATCAGGCAGTCGCCGAACAGGGACAACCCGAACTGGGGCAGGAGCGCTTCCAGCACTTGCCGGGGCGTCGGGAGGCGGAGCACCGCATGCTCGTAGCCGGGGATCGCCCCGACCCGGCGGCGGGTTGCTTCGTAACCCAGAACCACCGTCTCGCACCCGCCGTTGGAGGGAAGCCAATCCACCCGGTAGCGCCCGCCGGGTGCCTCCCGAACGGCGAACTCGCCCCCGGCCGAGGCGATGCGCACGAACAAGCCGCCCGCCGGGCCGTGCTCCCAGCACCCACAGAACTCCGTGGCTATATCGTGCAGGTTCATCCCGCCGCTCACGCTCGAATAGGCGATCAAGCATAGGTTAGCGGATTAAGGCCACGACAGCAATTATACCCTACGCGGCCAGCAGTGATACGTTATCAAACGTCTGGAATTTCAGCGTCATGAGGGATTCCAGGGCGTGGGCGTGAGTGGTCGGGATGCCGGCGAGAGTCGCCTCGATGGCGGCCCGGAACGACGCGAAATCG
>DASPHQ010000322.1:0-3301 GCA_035629595.1 Urbifossiella sp.
GCGTCCGATATAAAGAACTAGAAGCCCGGAACACCCCGCCGCCACGCGAATCCCCCGGCGCTCTCCTTCATTGCCCGAGGCCGAGTTCATGAGTTCCGAGAACGGGTCGGCCGCCCCGACCGCCGCACCCCCGTCCGCCAACGGGCACGCCAAGCGCGTCGAAGAGGTGCAGTCCGTCACCATCCGCTTCGCCGGCGACTCCGGCGACGGCATGCAGCTCGCCGGCACGCAGTTCACGAACACGTCCGCCCTCGCCGGCAACGACATCGCCACCTTCCCCGACTTCCCCGCCGAGATCCGCGCCCCCGCCGGCACGCTCGCCGGCGTGTCCGGCTTCCAGGTCCACTTCGCCGCGTCCGACATCCACACCCCCGGCGACGCCCTCGACGCGCTGGTGGTGATGAACGCCGCGGCGCTCAAGACGAACCTCCGCGACCTGCAGCCGGGCGGCATCCTCGTCATCAACTCCGAGGGGTTCGAGACCTCGGACCTGAACAAGGCCAAGTACAAGATCAGCCCGCTGGAGGACGGCAGTCTGAAGGGGTACAAGGTCGTCCGCGTGCCGGTCACGAAGATGACCCGCGAGGCCGTCCTCGAGTGCAAGCTGAGCCCGCGCGAGGCCGACCGCTGCAAGAACTTCTTCGCCCTCGGCCTCGTGTACTGGATGTACGAGCGGAGCCTCGAACCCACGCTCAAGTGGATCCGCGAGAAGTTCGCCAAGAACCCGCAGTTCGTCGAGGCCAACACCCGCGCCCTCAAGGCCGGCTACAACTACGGCGAGACCGTCGAGGTGATGCCGGTCCAGTACCGCGTGGCGAAGGCCAAGATCGCCCCCGGCACGTACCGCAAGATCACCGGCAACGAGGCCATCGTCCTCGGCCTCGTCGCCGCCACGCAGCTCGCCAACAAGCAACTGGTGTACGCCAGCTACCCCATCACCCCGGCGTCGTCGATCCTCGAGGGGCTGGCCGAGCTGCGCCGCTTCGGGGTGAAGACGTTCCAGGCCGAGGACGAGATCGCCGCCGCCGGCGTCGCCATCGGGGCGAGCTACGGCGGGGCCGTCGGCATCACCGGCACCAGCGGCCCGGGCATCTGTTTGAAGAGTGAGGCGATCGGCCTCGCGGTGATGACCGAACTGCCGCTGGTGATCGTGAACGTGCAGCGCGGCGGCCCCTCGACCGGCCTGCCGACCAAGACCGAACAGGCCGACCTGCTGCAGGCGATGTTCGGCCGCAACGGCGAGTGCCCCGCGGCGATCATCGCGCCGCAGAGCCCCGGCGACTGCTTCGACATCGCGTACGAGGCCGTCCGCATCGCCACGCGGTTCATGTGCCCGGTGTTCCTCCTGTCCGACGGCTACCTCGCCAACGGCTCCGAGCCGTGGAAGCTCCCCGACCTGTCGAAGCTGCCGAAGATCGAGGTGACGCACCCGACGGCGCCGAACAGCGAGGGGTGGACCGGCCCCGGCCACGAGAGCGGCGCCGAGGGCGAGGGCGGCAGCGCCGGGAAGTTCCTGCCGTACAAGCGCGACGAGATGCTGGCCCGGCCGTGGGCCGTGCCCGGCACGGCGGGGCTGGAGCACCGCATCGGCGGCATCGAGAAGCAGGACGTGACCGGCAACATCAACTACGAGGCCGGCAACCACGAGCACATGACCAAGACCCGCGCCAAGAAGATCGAGAACATCGCCCTCACGATCCCCGACCTCGACGTCACCGGCGACGCCGACGCCGACCTGCTGGTGGCCGCGTGGGGCGGCACGTTCGGCAGCGTGACCACCGCCGTCGAGCGCTGCCGCAAGAACGGGCTGAAGGTGGCGCAGGTCCACTTCCGCTACCTGAACCCGATGCCGAAGAACACCGCCGAGGTGCTGAAGCGGTACAAGAAGATCCTGGTGCCCGAGCTGAACGCCGGGCAGCTCGTGTGGCTGCTGCGGGCGAAGTACCTGGCCCCGGCCGAGGGGCTGAACAAGATCCAGGGCAAGCCGTTCCTCGTCTCGGAGATCGTGGCCGCGATCGAGAAGGTGCTAAGCTGAACCACCCGAAGCCCGGGGACGGCCGTCCCCGGGCTTTCGTCACTCCCATACACCCCCACCCCCAGCAATACCCATGGCCGCTTCCGCGACCCCGCTGCCGACGCTGACGACGAAGGAACTCACCTCCGACCAGGAGGTGCGCTGGTGCCCCGGGTGCGGCGACTACAGCATCCTCGCCCAGATGCGCAAGGCGCTCACCACCGTCGGCATCCCGCGCGAGAAGCTGGCGTTCGTGTCCGGCATCGGCTGCTCCAGCCGGTTCCCGTACTACATGAACACCTACGGCTTCCACACCATCCACGGCCGCGCCCCCACCTTCGCCACCGGCCTCCGCCTCGCCAACCCCGACCTCCAGGTGTGGGTCGTCACCGGCGACGGCGACGGCCTGTCGATCGGCGGCAACCACCTCGTCCACGCCCTGCGGCGGAACGTGGACATCAAGGTGCTGCTGTTCAACAACGAGATCTACGGCCTGACGAAGGGGCAGTACTCGCCCGCCAGCCGGGTCGGCACCAGCAGCAAGACGAGCCCCGGCGGGTCGTTCGAGACGCCGGTCCGGCCGCTGTCGCTGGCCCTCGCCGCCGAGGCCACGTTCGTGGCCCGCACCGTGGACGTGGACGTGCAGCACATGGTCGCCACGTTCCAGAAGGCCGCGGCCCACAAGGGCTCGGCGTTCGTGGAGATTTACCAGAACTGCAAGATCTTCAACGACGGCGTGTTCGACTACGCCACCGACAAGAGCGTGAAGGCCGAGAACGTGCTGTACCTGGAGCACGGCAAGCCGATGCTGTTCGGGAAGGACCGCAGCAAGGGCATCCGCCTGAACGGCCTCAAGCCCGAGGTGGTGACCGTCGGCAAGGACTGCGGCCTGGACGACATCCTGACCCACGACGAGACGTCGGAGGACCCGACGCTGGCGTACCTGCTGAGCCGGTTCGCGCACGACGAGTCGCCGAACGTGACGAACCCGTTCCCGGAGCCGATGGGCGTGTACCGCAGCGTCCGCAAGCCGACCTACGAGGAGCAACTCGAAACCCGGCTCACGGAAGCGGCCGCGAAGAAGGGGAAGGGGAAGCTCGAGGACCTGTTCCGGGCCGAGGACGTGTGGACTGTTTCGGAATAGCTGTCAGCTGTCAGCTATCAGCCGGGCACCGGATTCGCGCCGCGTTGCGCTGATCCGTGCTTCCGCTGGCTGACAGCTGAGAGCTGAGAGCTTCCCCCATGTACTGCCCCGCCTGCAACCACACGCGGAACCCGCCCGGGGCG
>DASPHQ010000323.1:0-2939 GCA_035629595.1 Urbifossiella sp.
CAAGCTCGTCCCAGTAACCCCTTCCGGGCTGCCCGCCGACGCTCTATCGCTTAACAGAATAGAGACATGGACGGGGTACGAGCAAAGCCGGCCCCGGGGCGTCACCCCCTCGAGGAGCGCCCCGGGGGCGGTCGGACGTGAGAACCCTGCGGCGGGCCGTGCGACCCGTACGGCCCGAGGCTGACAGAACACACCGCCCAATGTCGGCCTTCACAGGTAGGACGCAGCGACGGACGAGAACCGGACAAGGAATTCTTCGGCGCTGGGAGGAGGAGTAAAAAGAATCCCCCGCACACGCGCCGCGCGGGGGACCTCCACCGGCCGCGTGACGGGTCCGGCGACCCGGGGTCGGTGTCGCGGGCAGTCGGGTCGCGCCCTGCGGCCACCGACATTGTCAGGAATTCGGCCGCGGCGCCGTTCTCCAGAACGTCACCCGGGGGACGCCCTCGATCATCTGCAGGGCGAACTCGGCGGGGTTGGGCGCCGCGGCCTGGAACGGGCTATTGCCCGCCGGGAAAGCGGTGGCCATCGCACTCGCCATGGCGGCGGCCGCTACCACCCGGGACGCGGCCGGGGCTCCGGGCGGCTGCCGCCACGGGATCGGCGTCACCTGAATCGTCGCGGTCCCGGTAGTCTCCACGCCGTCGGCGCCGCGCAGCACCTTGTACAACCCCGCCGGGGTTCCGGCCGCACCGCCCCGATCGAACCCGAAGTGGAGGAGCTCCGGTTGGAGGTGGAGCGAGACGCTGTCGAGCCGCCCCTCGAAGACGGCGAGGAGGACGCTTGGGGAAAGTCGGGCGACGCGCACCGGCGGGCAGGGCACGCCGGCCGTGTCGGCCGCGTCGACGAGAAGGCCGGGCCAGCCCGACACCACCGCCGAACGGAGGAGTACGCCGGACCGGGGGCCACCCGGCGACACCAGACTTCCCAGCAGAGCCGCGTCGTCCGCCAGGTCGGCCGCGCCGACCCGGCCGATGCTGGCGGCGCCGTCGAGCGCGGCCGCGACCCAGGCCGCGTCCAGGACGAAGAAGCGGAGCGACTCGGCCGGCAGCATCCGCTCGTCCGGGACGAGGTAGTTGAACGGCACGTCCACGAGGGTGCGAAGGCCGTCGAACCAGCGGGCCACCTCGGCGGGCGGGCCGTCCGGCGTGGCAGCGGGGGAGGTCACCGGCAGCGGCGGGACGGTGCCGGCCTGCTGTCCGGCGCGGGCGCTCCGGGCCGTCTCGCGGCGCCACCGGAACAGCCCGATCGAGACGGCCTTACTCCGCAGGGCGAGGAACCGGCCCAGCTCCCACGCTGCCGCAAGCGAGGCGTCGAACAGGCCGGTCGCCGGGTCATAGCGGAGCAGTGCGTCGGCCGCGCGGGCCGGGGGGGCGGGCGCGTCCCCCGGGTCGTCCGGTGCCAGCGGGCCGCGGTACCACGACACCGTCCGGCCGCCGCGCCGCAGCCCGTGCAGCAGCGGGCACGCCCCCGCCCCTAGGTGGGCGTCCGCGTCGGCCTGGCCCACCGCGGGGAGGCGGAGCGTCGGCGGCGAGCGGTCCAGAGCCAGCAGCAGGTCAACGAACCCGAGCGGCTCGTGCGGGCAGGTGAACGCCCAACTCAGCAGGCTCACCAACCGCACCGGTCCCCCGCCCGGCGGCGCGATCAGCATCCCGTTCGCGTTGTAGAAGTTCTCGACGGATACGAGGTGGGCTGTGCTCGTCGCCCCGTCCGCCGGCAGGCGGTTGCCGACGACCACGGCCCGCTCGTCGCCCACCGGGTTGCCGGCCGCGTCGCACGTCTGACGGACGTGTGCCAAGTAGCGCAGCTCGGCGACCGTCGGCGGCAGGAGGGCTTGCAGCAGCGGCCACGGTACGTCGATGGCGCGGGCCGTCGCCGCCCCGTCGGCGGCCGGCTGCCCCGGGGCTGCGGCGTCCACCGGGACCGGCGTCGGCTTCTCGCCGTCGTCGAACAGCAGGACCGCCAGCCACGGGGCGTCGGTGAGGCCGGGGCCGGGCTGCCGCTCCCACGGCAGGGTGCTCCGGTTCAACACGACGTGCGGCAGCACCGCCGCGTGGTCCCCCACGCTCCCGGCCGGCGGGTAGACGGCGGCCACGTCGGCCGGCACGAGCGCGGCCTGCTGCCCGGCCACGACGAACGTCCGCGTCAGGCCGAACGTCGCCGGCCCGGCCGACACGTCCTGCTTCACCGTGAGCGTGTACGCCCCCGGTGGGAGGCCGGGCTCGTGCCGCTCGCCGAACCGCACCTCCACCGCGATGTCGTCCCCCGGGCTCACGACGGCCGTCATATTCGCCCCCCCACTATACCTGGCCCGGGGGCGGCGATGACCGGCGGCACCAGGAAGTCGTCGGCTAGCGCCGCCCCCGTCTCGCCCGCCAGGTCGAAAGCGTCAGCCGGAAATCCGAGGGCCGACAGGATGCGCCCCCGCGCCGCCGCAGCCGCCGGACCGGTGATCGACGCACCCACCGCCGCCGCCCGCGCCGCGTCGGCGAGCGGGTCGGGGCGGAAGGTCGGGGCCGTCCCCCAGTCGAAGGCGTCCGGCACGTCCTGTTCGGCGTCGGCGAGGGCGGCGCGGCGGACTGCCGCCGTCTCCCCGGGCACGGCCGGGGTCGCCGGCGTTAGCTCGAACCCGACGAGTGCGTCGTTGACGAAGCGCGGGCCGTTCAGGTCGGGCGACACCGACCCGCCCCAGAGCGCGGTCGGCACGTTCTTCAGGATCGGCCGGTACGCGAAGTGGTCGCTCACCCGCACCGCCGTGCCGCCGTTCTGGCGCGTCACGTCGATGGTCAGCGTGACCACCGCCGTGCCGAGGCCCATGGGGGCAATGCCGAAGCCGCCGGCCGGGAGGGTGGTGGTCGTCGTCCCAGGGGGCACGGTCGCGACCGCCGTCGGCCCCGACACGGTGAATGGGAGCGGCGTGCCGGACGAGTCGACGACAG
>DASPHQ010000324.1:0-2118 GCA_035629595.1 Urbifossiella sp.
TACGGGGCGCACAGCCCGCTCCGCTTGCGGCTGTACAGCTTGCCGTGGCTGGTGATGAGCTTCTTGAGGTTCCCCACGTCCTTGTAGTCCACGAACGTCGGCCGGGGGCAGCCTTCCTTGGTGCAGAACCGGCAGCGTCCCTGCTTACTCTTGCCGAGATTCTTCGTTGCGACCATGTCACCTGACCGGGGGCCGGGAATTCGGAAAGAGTGAATCTAGGACCGCAGCCCCGGCCCGGCTAGCCCATCTCCCCGTCGCTGCGGATGGCGTCGTCGGCGGTGCGGGCGATCCACAGCGCCTCGCGGACGGCCCGCCGCATCCAGTCCTGCTCCGCCCCCTCCGGCACCCGGTTGCCCGCCTGGTACCCGGCGTAGATCGTCGCCGCCGCCTGGACGACGACGGCCTCACTCGGCTGGAGGGCCAGAGTCGTGCGTTCCATCGGGGGCTCCCGGAAATGGGGGAAGCCCGGGGACATCCGCCCCCGGGCTCTCGCGCCGCACCACCCGTTACATGCCGAGGTCGCGCTTCAGGGCGGTGTACCAGTCGCTGAACCAGCCGGTCTTCACCTTGTTGTTGCCGGTCTCCTCCATGACGTTGATGATCATCTTCTTGATCTCGCGGTCGTTCTTCTTCCCCTGCATCTTCCGCTTGGTGTTCTGGAAGATCAGGTCGAACTCCTTCTGGTCCACCTTGCCGTCGTTCCCGGAGGCCGTCTCGACCTGGTCCTTCACGTCCCGCATGATCGTGCTCTCGAGCACGTAGTTGCTGTCCTCGCAGACCGACGCGAGGGCGCCGCGGGCGCTGTCGATGTTGACGCCGAGCTGGATGGCGATCTGCAGGATCTCGCGCTCCTCGCCCTTGTCGATGTACTTGTCGTCGTAGGCCCGCAGCTTGATCTCGTTCGTGAACCGCTTCTTGATGTCGTCGATCGACATGGCCGGACTCCTGTGGGGGGTTGAACTGACCGGGTATTCGCGGCCGCCCGGCGGGTATTCCGCGCGCGAACGGATTTTTTCCGCGACGACCGGTACGAGGTCGTTATCGACGTGGGGGCGATTATACCGTAGCGTAGGCCCGCCGATCAACAGTTCGCTTCAGGACAGGGGTGGGGTCATGCCGGGGATGCCGCCGGGCGGGGCCGGACCGCGGGAGCCGGTGCCGGGGGCGAAGTCCGCCCTTGTCCTCCTCCTCGCCATCAACCTGTTCAACTACATCGACCGTCAGGTGCTGTCGGCCGTGCTGCCGATGCTCCAGCTCGACGCCGCCCTGTTCGACCCCACCGACCACAACCTGAACTTCAAACTCGGCCTCCTCACCAGCGCATTCCTCGTCACGTACACGCTGTTCTCGCCGCTGTTCGGCTGGCTCGGCGACCGCGGCTCGCGCTGGCCGCTGGTCGGCATCGCGGTCGTGGTGTGGAGCCTCGCCAGCGGCGGCTCGGGGCTGGCGAACGCGTACGCGATCATGCTCCTGACGCGCTGCCTGGTCGGCGTCGGCGAGGCCGCCTACGGGCCGGTGGCGCCGTCGATGCTGTCGGACATGTATCCCGTCGCCGACCGCGGGAAGGTCATGTCGTGGTTCTACATGGCTATTCCGGTCGGCAGCGCTCTCGGCTTCGTGCTCGGCGGGGCGGTGGCCGGCGCCTACGGGTGGCGGATGGCGTTCCAGGTCGTCGTGCTCCCGGGGTTGATCCTCGGCGGCCTCTGCTTCCTGATGCGCGACCCGCGCGTCCACCACGGCGCGGCCGCCCCCGGGGAACCGGGTTCACCGCCGCCCAGTTACTTCGCCGTCGTGCGCGAGCTCGTGGGCATCAAGTCGTTCGTTCTGTGCTGCGCCGGAATGACGTGTACCACGTTCATGCTCGGCGGCGTGGCGGCGTGGGCGCCGACGTACATCTTCCAGCGCGAGGCCCGGTTCGCCCTCACTCCCGCGGCGGTGGCGAAGCTGGAGGGGCTGAAGGCCAGCGATGAAACCACGCGGGTGGTGCCGGACGAAGTCACGACACTTCTCCGCCCCGCGGCCGGCGACAAGGAGTACGACTACCCGGCGTTCAAGGCGCTGCTCCTTGATCTCCTGGGACCGGACCGGCTCCGCCAGTACGGCGAGCGGGTGTACGAG
>DASPHQ010000325.1:0-3396 GCA_035629595.1 Urbifossiella sp.
CTGCGGGAACTCGGGTTGAACGGCAATGCGATCGGCGCCGACGGGGCGGCGGCGCTCGCGACAGCGGCGTGGGTCGCGGGGCTGGATCGCCTGGAGATCGCTGACAACGGGCTGACGGCGGACGACGTGGGGCGACTGCTCGACGCGGCGCTGCAGGTAACAGCCGTGGACGTGTCGAGGAATGAGGCGGACGTGCCGCCGCTGCTGAAGTACCGAGACGTGACGGCAGTGTCCGTCGGAGCCCGGAGCGTGAGCGACGGGCTAACCTGGCCCGTCGCTCACGCTCCGGGCTCTATTCGATCACTTGACCTGCGGCACACCCGCTTTCCGCTCCGCGAACACGGCCCGTTCCCCGCGCTCGCCCACCTGAACCTCGGCTTCACCGACTGCGGCGACGCCTTCGACACCGCCGCGTTCCCGGCCCTGCGCTCGCTCAACCTGCGGGCGTGCCGGCTCGCCCGACCCGCCCTCCGCTCGGACACGCTCGAAACACTCGACCTGAGCGTGAACCCGCTGGCCGACCCAGAAGCCGCGGTCGCAGGGTGCCCGAACCTCACGCACCTGAACATCGCCAACACTGGCCTCACCGACGCCGGTCTCGTCCGCCTTCTCGCGGCCCGACCCCGGCTCCGATCGCTCAACCTCGCCTGGAACCCACTCAAAGCGGCGGCCGTGGCCGCGATCGTCGCACAGTTGGGTTTCACCGGTCGGCTGTCGGTCGACCTGACCGGCGTCATTCCCGGCCGATCACCTCTGCCGCCGTGATGCGGTACTCGCCGTCCGCGTGGCCGGCCGTCACCTCGATGCGTGTCGGCCGCCCGTCAAGGTGGACGATGAGGTGGGAGGGGCCGCTCTTCGCGACAGAGAACGTTTCGTCCCGCAGCTCGACCCCGTCGGCGGTGAACACCCGGACGCGGATGTCGGCGAACCGGTGCTGAGGCTGTGCGAACGCACCGGTCAGCCGCGCCGCCGTCCCGGGCGGGAAGAGCACGCCCCGGACGCCGTCGGGGAGCGCCACATGCGTCGTGCGGAGGCCCATGGACGGGGTCAGGTCGTGCCCGCGGAAGGGGTGGAACCCGATCCGGGCCGACCACTCAAAGGCGAGGCCCATGTACGGGTGTACGCGCCACAACTGCCAGTCGTACCGCTCCGCGATCAGGTGCGGCGGCAACCCCGCCACGATGTCCGATTCGATGGCGTCGGTCTGACGGGCGACCCGGCTCGCTTGCTCGACCCCGCCGGCCACGTTGATCGGCCAGGCCACGGCCGCGAGAACGGCCAGCGAGGCCGGCCCCCAGGCACGGAGGGACGGCCCGCCGAACCGAATCGCGACCAGAAACACGGCGGATGTCAGCGGTAGCATGAGGGCGGCGTACCGGGACGCGAGCGCCCCGTCGGCCCCCGACCAGCCCCGCCCCCAAACGAGCGCGGCGGCCAGCAACCCGCCCCCCACCGGCACCGCCAGCGCCGCCACCGCCCCGGCCGCATCGCCCGCCAGCCCCGCCCGGCGCAGGCCGACCAGACCCCGCCCGAGTACCGCCCAGACGGCGAGCGCCGCAGGTGCCCAAAGCCACTCCGCCGCCGGCCCGAATCCCATGGCGCTGATCCGGGTCGTGAAGCCCCACAGGGCGCCGACCGACCGGCTGATCCCCGGCGGGTCGGTGCCCGGGTAGGTCGCAAGTACCACAGCCACGCCCGCCACGGTCACTGCGAGCCCGGCGGCGAGAACCCCCGCCGGTCCCCCGGCGCCGCGTCGAATGAGCAGTAGCGACAGGACGGCGAGGGGGGCCGCCACCCCGACCGCGAGGACGAGCCCGCCGAGTCCGAAGCCCGGGAGGAGCGCCGTGAGCATCCCCACGGCGGCGGCACGCCGCCGGGTCCAGGCCTCCGGCGGGCGGATCGTGAGGTACGCCAGCCCGGCCGTAATCAGTACCGGCAGGGTGAAGCACACCTGATAGCTCATCAACACGTTCTCGCGGTGCCCCGGGTGGAGCAGCGCGAGCGGGAAGAACACGTCCGCGAGCGAGCAGCGACCGCGAATCCGAGCGGCCGCCGCCATCAGAAGGGCGGCGGCGCCGGACAGGCACAACACGCTCAGCACCATTCCCGCCCGGAGGTCGCCGGTGAGCCGGAACAGGCCGATGTAAACCAATCGGCCGACCGGGTAACGGTGCTCGAAGTGCGGCTCCCACAGCCAAGAGATCAACTCCTGTTTACCGTCGTAGATCGGCAGGAAACTCCACTCGTCCATGTACGGGCAGTTCCGGCCGAACCACGCGACGTACCCCAACCCCCCCAGGGTCAGGGCCGCCCAGGTTCCCCAGACGAGCACCGCACGCGCCATCTCACACCGGGGCTGAGGGTTCGACCGCCGCCTCGCTAGAATCATCGGCAGCCGAGTCCCGCTGCCTCGACCGCTCGTCCGGGTATTACTGTAATGGCCATCAATCTCCCCCCGCATTACCACGAAGCCGACGCCCGATACAAGAAGGCTAAGACGCCCGAGGACAAGCTCGTCGCGCTCCGCGAGATGTGGGTGCTCCTGCCGAAGCACAAGGCCAGCGAGAAGGTCCAGATGGACCTCAAGTGCCGCATCTCGGAGCTGAACGACGAGATCGAGGCAGCCAAGAGCGGACCGAAGAAGGCCGCCCCCGGCACGTTCAAGCTTCCCCGCCAGGGCGCCGGCACGGTCGTGTTCCTCGGCCCGCCGAACACCGGCAAGTCGCGCCTCCTCGCCGCCCTGACGAAGGCCCAACCCACAGTCGCGCCGTACCCCTTCACCACCCGCGAGCCCATCCCCGGGATGATGGACTACGAGGACGTGCGCGTTCAACTCGTGGACCTGCCGCCGGTCACGGCCGACCACTACGACCACTTCGTCACCGACCTCACCCGCGCGGCCGACGCCGCGGTGCTGTTCCTCGACCTGGCCGACGACGACGGCCCGGCCGCGACCCAGGCCACGCTCGACCGCCTAAAGTCGGCCCGCCGCGAATTGGTGCCCGAGCTGCCGGCCGAGGAAGACCCCGCCACCTACTCGCTCAAGACGCTCCTCGTTGCCACGAAGGCCGACGACGATGCCGCGGACATTCGCCTGGAACTGGCCCGTGAGGCGTTCGGCGACCGATACCCGTTCCTGGTCGTGTCCGCGGAGCAGGGGACCGGAATCCCCGAGCTGCGGAAGGCCATCTACGACCGGCTCGGCGTCATCCGCGTGTACACGAAGCAGCCCGGGAAGCCGCCTGATATGACCAGCCCATTCACCTGCCCGGTCGGCAGCACGGTCGCGGAGTTCGCCGGGCACGTGCATAACGACTTCGAGGACGGGCTGAAGTCCGCCCGCGTCTGGGGTTCGGGGGCGTTCGACGGCCAGACCGTCGGCCGCGACCACGTCGT
>DASPHQ010000326.1:0-6323 GCA_035629595.1 Urbifossiella sp.
CGATTCTCACGTTAAGTGGGCGTCGGATTCCGTCGATTCGTCAGATGTGGCGTAACCCCTACGCATCACCCAGAGCGCCGGCGGACGGCGGGTGAGGGGCCTATGCGGGTGGTCGTGTGTCTTCTGATCGCCGCCTCGACCGGGTGCCACGGCGCCCGGTTCGGCCGCCTGTCGGGCGTCCACGGCACCCCGGCCGGGGAGGTCGCGGACGGGTCGGCCGCCGACGGGGAGGCGTGCGCGCCCGACGGCACGCCGCTCCCGGCGGGTCGCGGCGGGCCGCTCCGCAACCGCAAGGCGGCCGCCGGCCCCGGCAACACGCAGTGGGCGCCGAACGGCCAACAGTACGGGCCGAACGGCCAGCAATGGGGACCGGACGGCCAGCAGTACGGGCCGAACGGCCAGCCGTGCGGACCCAACGGCCAGCCGTGGGCGCCGAACAACCAGCAGTACGGGCCGAACGGCCAGCCGTATGGGCCGAACGGCCAGCCGTGTGGGCCGAACGGCCAGCCGTGTGCCCCGCAGCGGCCGCGGGACTTGCCGTCGCAGCCGCGCGAAGGGCCGTCGGCCGACCGGTCGCGGGAGCGCGAGACGATGTCCGAGTCGTCGTCGTCGAAGTCCGCGGGCGGGGCTGTGACGCAGGACATCCTGCTGATCCCGCGGACGGTCTACGTACCGTACGCCCCGCACGTCCCGGTCGCGCCGGCCCGGCTGGCAATGGCCGCCCCCGGCACGCGGGCGGTGCAGACCGAGGAGCGGACGCGGGAGTACGAGTCGAGCCGGTCGCGCGACTTCGAGGCGAGCCGGTCGCGTGAGGCCGAGGCGGGCCGCGGCGAGTCGCGCGACACCGCCTCCCGGGACGCCCGGCTGGTCGACTCGCTCGACCGCTGCCTCGACGAGATGCGGCGGATGAGCCAGCGGATCAACGACCTGGAGTCGCGCACGGCCGGCCGGGGCGTGCCGGGGCCGGCGCCGTGCCCGCCCGGCCCGGGGGTGGCCTGCCCGACCCCGGGGCTGATACCCGGCCCGGTCCTTGGCCCGGCTCCCGGGCCGGGTATCGCCCCGGCCCCGCTCGTCGCCCCGCCCCGGGTGTTCGGGTCCGGGGCGAACGACCCGCCGCCGATGCTGCCGCCGCCGTGACCCGCCGGCCCGGGTTCGACGCCCGGGCGCCGCCTCGCGGAGAGACGACTGTGATGACGTGGGTGCTCCGGGCTGTGGTCGTGGCTGCCGTCTTCGGCGCGGCCCCGGCGCGCGCCCAGGAGCTGCTGTTTCGCGGCCCGCAGGTACTCGAGCCGGGCGCCGGCGGCGTGCCGCTGCTACTCGACGCGGACGGCGTTCCGGTCGGAGCCGTGAACGCGGCGGTCGGGCCGTCCCGGTCCCGGTCGGTCCGCGACCCGGCAGAGGCGTCGCGGCTCGGCGGCGTCCGCGGCACCGTCGGCGGGTTCGGCCAGGACAACCAGGCCAACGCCTCCGTCGGGTTCACCTACGTCGTCCCGTTCTGGTCGTTCCAGGCGTTCCAGGTGCCCGTGCCGAACCGGTACGAGGGCCTCTTCCCGACGTTCGGCCGCACCGGCCCGGTCGACTCCCGGTTCGCCTACGCTCCGCGCGTCAACCTCGACTACTACGTCGCCGACATGGACGCCAGCGTCGGCGCCAGTGGCACGTTCCTGAACCTGTCCGGCCGGGTCGACCGCCAGGCGTCCGGCACGAACACCCCGTCCGGCCTCCTGACCGCCAACGCCACCCTCACCCTGGTGTCGGCCAACGTCGTCGAGTTCGGCCGCCGGTTCGCCTTCTTCGACCTCTTCCCGGACGCCAACCCGCACAAGCCCGGCATGGTCGACTCGGTCATCGAGCTGCGGATCGGCACCCGGTTCGTGTCGGTCGAGCAGAACTACACCGGGACGCTCATCGGCGGCGGGCTCGGGGCGTTGGGGACGAACGTGTCCACGCGCTTCTCGAGCCAGTCGTTCCGCGGCATCGGCCTGACGGGGGCGGTGACATGGGAGGTGCCGCACGGCGAGAACTGGGTGTTCTTCTCGACGACCCGGTTGTCGGCGCTGGTCGGGGAGAACCGGCGGAACAGCACGATCTCGGTGACGGTGGCCCCCCAGACCGGCGGGCCGAACCTGCCGTCGTTCTCCGACGCCCAGTTCGACAGCCGCACAATCCTGGTGCCGGTGACGGAGATGGAGATTGGGGCCGACTGGGGGCTGGACCTGGCGGCCCGGCTGCGGGAGGGGCTGGAGCCGCCGCGGTTCGTGGTCCGGGTGGCGGCCGTCGGGCAGTACTGGGGCGGCCTCGGGCCGCTGTCGGCCGGGAGCACCCAGAAGTTCCGCGACTCGGACCTGTTCCTGATCGGCGGCCACGTCCAGGCCGGGTTCCGGTACTGACCGGCCCGGCCCGCACTGGGGTCAGAACGGCAGCATGTCGCCGCCGAACCGCTTCAGCAGCTCGTCGCGCTCCGGCTCGGGGACACAGTACCGGCCGAGCGACGTGTTCAGGTGCCGGGCGAAGGCGTGGATCCGGGCCGTCTGGGTGAACTCCGTGTCGAACGTGCCGGGGAGGTCGAACGGCAGGGAGCCCAACCCAACCCGGCTGGCGGTGTCGCACCCGCCGCTGCCGAAGACCTGGTAGATCGTGCCGCTGGAGCCGAACCCCACCACCCGGCTGACGTCGGTGGACGAGCGGCTTTGCGCGTCCCGGAAGATGTGCGTCACCGCCTCGGACCCGCCGAGGCGGTGGACGAGCTTGGAGGGGTCACCCCGGTGCGGGGCGTTGAGGATGTCGTTGAGGGCGGTGCGGAGGATGACCGCCTTCTGCCAGTCGGTGTAGGTGGTCCCGGTCAGGTCGTCGGTGGAGGCGCTGCGGAGGGCGGTCGCGACGCGCCGCTCCAGCCCGCTGTTCGCCTTGTGCGAGGCCTCGAGCTTGTCGAGGAACGGCCACGCGACGAGCAGCCCCGCCCGGTAGTAGGTGACTGCCTCAGCGTACTGCCCCTGCTGGTAGCGGGCCATACCGGTCAGCACGGTGTACCGCAGCAGCCGGTTCACCCGCGCCAGCTCCCCGGGGTCGGTGCCCTTCAGACTCAGGGTGATGTCGGCGAGCGAGTTGCTCAGGCCCGGCACCTTGCCGGCGATGAGCTCGGCGAGCTCGGCCTTAGCCTTCGCGAGCTCGGCCTTAGCCTTCGCGAGCTCGGCCTTTTCCGGGGTGGTCGGCTCCGTCTTGGCGGGGAGAACCTTCGGGGGGGGAAGCTTCTGGGCCACGTCCTCCTCCTTCTGGGCCGCGGCCGCCTTCGGGGCTGCAGCCCCGGCGATGGTCCTTTGCAGTTCCACGAATTGATGGGCCGACTTCACCGCTTCCATTGCCTTCTGCTTCTCGTCCGCCGCCTTGGAAAGCGCCGCCTTGTTCGCGTCCGTGGCGCCTCCGGCTCCGTCCAGGGTCTTCTTGGTCGCCTTGTAGTTCTCGACGGCGGCGGCGAACGCCTCCTGCGTTTGTTGCAGGTTCTCTTGGGCCGTCAGCACCGCGTCTTTGCCGGCGTCCTTGGCCGGCTGGGCGTCGGTTCGACCGACTCCCATCGCAGCGGCGAGTGCGACGGCGAAGGCGAGTCGAGTCCAGGTCATCCGTCGGTCTCCGGTTGAAGGGCGGACGCGGAACGTGCGGGTCGCGTGCGTCGGGCGACCTGCGAGGAATGGTACGATTGTATCAGGCCCAGCGATGCCTGGGGAAGGAAAACTTGCCCAGTCCCCCCCAATTCCCCGGTCGGAGTTGATACGGTTGTGTCGGTCTTACGGGTCGTGCCGCGTTCGCCGTCCGTCGCACAGCCCGGCACGCCAGCCCGGGCTCTGGGAATGCGTCGCGGCCCAGCGTGGGGCCGGGCTTTCTGGCCCGATCCCCCGTTGGGCGTAACGCACACCCGGGGCAACCCGACGCCCTACTTGCCGCCGCGCACGCCGACGCTGGCTGCGTACACAGCCCGGCGGGCGCGGTTGATCCCCCCCAGCGGGCGGTGCTCGGCGAGCGACACCCACGGGTCGAAGACCGACTCGTCGCACTCCCCGACCTCCTGCGCGGCGATCGTGATCGTGGCGACCGGGACCGGCGCCCCCGGCCACTTCTTCGTCGGGTCCTCGACCGGCGTGTCCTTCGGGTCGGTCTGCGGCACGACACCGAGCACGAACACCGCCGCCGACTTGCCGGGCGCGAGCCGCTCGGCCAGCGCCGCGCGGAGGTAGTCCTTCGTTTTCTCGCCGGCATGGCCGGGGCCGTTCCCGGCTGCCGGGGTGGCGGTGTACTTCACCGCCGTGCCGCCGAGCTTGTAGGGCACCGAGCTGAAGTACGGCACCGTCAGCACCGACGGCGGCGGCGGCTTCACGAAACCCGCCAGCCCCTTCGCCAGGTCCGGCCGGGCCTTCAGGAAGTCGACGAAGACCGCCTTGTCCTTCTTCGCCGTTGCCTCCACCTTCGCCTTCATGAACGCCAGCACGGAGGCGGGGTCCGGGGCGAAGAACTCCTCGCCGTCGGCCAGGATGAAGTGCTGCTCCTCCCGGCCGTCGCCCGGCACCGCCCGCGGCCCCTTCACCCCGAGCACCCGAACAGCCATGCCGTGCGAGTCGTTCTCCTTGTCATCCTTCACCGTGCCGTTCGAGTAGCGGATCCGGGCCTGGTACGTCCCGGGCCGCGCGAACAGGCCGTACCGGTACTCCTTCGGCACGTCGTCGCGGACGGCGACCGTCGCCGCGACGCACCCGTGCGGCTTGGGGTGCTGGCCGCGCTTGGTGGCGTCGGCCTTCTTCATGAGGGCGACCTGGAAGGCGACGAGCTCTTCGATCACCTTGGCCTCGCCAGCGGGGGGCGCCTCCTGCCCGAGCTTGAGGGCGGGCTCGTCGGCCGCGGCGGGCAGCCGTGGCCACGCGACCGCGGCGGCGGCCAGGACGAACACGGAAAGGGTCATCCGATTCATGGGAGCTCTCCTGTCGAGTGAAGGATCGCGTTCCGTACTCATGGGGACCGGCCTCACCCCACCCGAGGCTCGACCGGCGGCAGCTGCAGGAGGTCAATCAGCTGGTTGATGGCCTCGCGGGCTGTGGCGGGCACGATCGGGATGACGACGGCCGAGCGGAGCGCGGTGATGTACTGCTGAGCCCGGTCCTGTTGGCGCCGCGCCCGCTCCCGATACCGCTCGAGGAGCAGTGCCTGGCTGTTGACCTCGGCGACCCGGGCGTCCACCTTGGCCTGCTTCGACTTGATCTCCGCCTCCTTCTGCGCCACCTGCTGTTTCAGGCTCCCGACTTCCTGATTCACGTCGTCGCCCGGCAGCCGCCGGACATACTCGGACCCGAACCCGATCATGCACAGGATGATCGAGAAGATCATGAACACGTGGATCGTCACCAGAATCGACCGCCGGGGTTCCACCCGCTCCTGCTCCTTGGACGAGAGCCGGTAGGCGAGGAACGCGAGGAGGAAACCGAGCCCGATGACCCCGTAACTCAGGATGTTGGTCGGGTCGATGTTCAGCGGCACAGGGCACCTCCGAATTTCGAGAGCGGGCGTGGGGCGGCGGGACACCAAGGAATACGGACCACCCTTTCCTAATCGGACACGGCTCGATCGGCCCACGGACGGTCGGACCAATTCTTTCCCGGGCGAGTCGAGATTTTGTCCGCCGATCGGTCCGGGGTGCGTATTCCTGCCTATCGACACTACTCGACTAACATGTTGTAGCGATCACCGGGCGAGGTTCACCCGCGAGTGAAGTTCTGACCTTCGGAGGCGCCGTGGCGGACACCAACGACGGGCAGTCGGTCGAGTTCGCGGACGTCCTCAAGGTGGAACTGGAGCAGGTGAAAGTCCGCCGCGCCGCGATTTTCGAGGCGGCGATGGAGCGATATCCCCACACCGATCCCACCCCGGCGGCCGACGGCGCTGACACGGAGTCGCGCACGATTCCTGACGACCCCCAGAAGCAGGAGCGGCTGAACGCCCTGAAGGAGCACCTGGCGGGGCTGGCGCTGTCGGGCGGCGGCATCCGCAGCGCGACGTTCGCCCTCGGGGTGCTGCAGGGGCTGGCGTCGCTGAAGCTGCTGAGCCGGTTCGACTACCTCTCGACCGTGTCCGGCGGCGGGTACATCGGGTCGTGGCTGGCGGCGTGGGTGAAGCGCGAGGGGCGGTTCTTCGAGGTCGAGGACCAGCTCGCGCCGGGCCGCGTGGAGCAGGCGGGGGCGGCCCGGCCGCCGCTCGCGGCAGGGCGCGTCGTGGACGAGGAGCCGGAGCCGGTCCACCACCTGCGGGCATACAGCAACTACATGACGCCCCGCACCGGGCTG
>DASPHQ010000327.1:0-4055 GCA_035629595.1 Urbifossiella sp.
GCTCGGGCCGGCAGGGGCTCCGACGGGGCGGGGCGGCGGTGGCCCGTCCGCCAGGGTGCGCGCTACGGGCAGTCGGACGGTAAACGTACTCCCCCGCCCCGCCCCGTCGCTTGCCGCCGTGAGCGACCCGCCGTGCAGCTCCACGAGGTTGCGGGCGAGGCCCAGCCCGATGCCGAGCCCGCCGCGGCCCCGGTCCAGCGACGCTTCCGCCTGGTAGAACACTTGGAAGATCAACGGAAGTTGGTCAGCGGGGATGCCGATCCCCGTGTCAGTGACGCGGAGCACCAATTCTGTGGCGTCGAGTTCCCCCGTAATCCGCACGTTTCCACCCGGCTCGGTGTACCGGGCCGCGTTCGACAACAGGTTGCCGAGGACCTGGACGATGCGGGTGAGGTCGGCCAGGAGGGCGACGGGCTCGGTCGGCAGCTCGACGGTCAGGGCTAGTCCCGCCGACTCGACCAGCGGGCGGGCCTGCTCGATCGCCTGGCCCACCACATCCGCCAGTGACACAACCTCCCGACGGATGGCGATCCGTCCGCGAGTGACACGGGACAGGTCGAGTAGGTCGTCGATCAGGCGGATCATGTGCCGGAGCTGGCGCTCCATCAACTGGAGCATACTGTCGACAGTCTCGACATCGCCGCGGTGCAGCTGCATCACCTGGACAGCGTTGCGGATCGGGGCGAGGGGGTTGCGGAGCTCGTGGGCAAGCATGGCCAGGAACTCGTCCTTCCGCCGCTCTGCCTGCCGGAAGGCCTGCTCGACCCGTTCCTGCTCCGTGACATCGGTGAAGATCCCGAGGTGCCCCTGGTATGCCCCGGTCTCGTCGGAATACGGCTTGGCCATGGTCTCAATGGTCCGTTCCCCACCGCCGTGGAGGCGGATGCGGTACGCAAAGCGGCACGGTTGCTGCCTATCCCGGGCGGCGCGCCACTGGCCGTCGTACTCTGCGCGGTCGTCGGGGTGAACCAGCGAGTTCCAGTCCCCCGTCGCTGCCCCAACGCACACGTCCTTCAGAAACCCGGTCAGCTGGGGATTGGCGTACTCGATCACCCCGGCGCGGTCGGACCGCCAGATCATGACCGGTGAGTTCTCCGTCATCTCCTGGAACTGGCGGTGCGACAGCTCCAGGGCGACAGTACGCGCCCGCTCTCGCTCCATTTCTTCAATTGCCGCTCTACTCTGAGCGACCAACCCGCGGAGGTCGTGGTCGATCCCCAGATCGGCAGCGTCCGCGCCCTCCAGCCACCGCTCAGCCTCGGCCAGAGCCACGCGGTCTAGGAGGTTGCCCGCCCGATCGGCCCTGACCCACTCCGCCACCCTGTCGGTCAGCCGCCGGCGGGTCTGTTCCGCGTCCCGCTGCTCGGCCAGCCAAGCCCGGAACGTCGGCCACCCCCGGATCAGTGCCTCGTGGGAGAGGTCGACCTTTGCGCCGTGGTCGTCGCCCCCCCCAGACAAGGTGATCAGGTGGTGGTCTGCGAGGAGCCGGACGGTCTGGTCGAACGCCGCCGGCTCGTCGTCCGCGGCCCGGAGGGACGAGAGCGATTGCTGCCGGCGGGTGTCTGGCCGTCCCTCGCAGAATTGCACCAGCCGGAGGCAGACGCGCCGCGCGGTCGCGCGCTGGCGATCGGAGAGGGCGTCCAGCGCACCGTCCGCCTTCGCCGCCATGGCGACGGCCAGGCCGGTGCGCCCATCGCGGCCGAGCCGACCGTAGTCAGTCAGGGTCAGTTTGCGGTTCGACATCACACCCCACAGCAAGCACATCGTCTCCTGGACGAGCGGGAGCACACCAGGTTCGTCCGCCGCGTCGGCGAGGAGCCTGTCGAGAAGCCGCTCCTCGACCCTGACCTTGGCGGCCTGTGCGGGCCTGCGGATAGCCGCCCGCAGGGCGTTGCCTCGGAGGGGAGCGACCTCGACCCGCCCGGAGCGTGGGACCGGCCAGAGGCCGGAGGCCATCAGGTCCGGGTAAAAGTCGGCCCGCATTACGGGAAGTACCACGCACCCCCCCACCCCTCGAAGCCCCCGGATGGCGGAGACGACGGCCGCCCGCTCCGCCGGCGAGGTTTGGGTGAATAGTGCCTCGAACTGGTCGAATATGAGGACGAGTCTGGTGTCCGGGCCGAACCGGCGAGCCGCGTCCCGAGCCGCCGCGGCCGGGTCGCCTGTCAGCCCGCCGGGTTCACAGCTCAGCGCCCCAGCCAAGGCCGCGAGCGGCTCGCGCCCCGGCTGGATCTCACGCACCACCCACCGCCCCGGTTCGCGGGCTTGGAGGGCCGGGAGCAGGCCAGCCGTGACCAGGGACGACTTGCCCGAGGCGGACGGGCCAATTAGGTAGACTAGGGGGTGGTTGCGCACCCGAAGGTAGAGATCCTCGACCTCGGCCTCGCGGCCAAAAAAGTATTTCACTTCTTCAGGGCGAAACGGCCGCATCCCGGGGTACGGGCATGCGGGCTTGGCCGCCGCCCGGTCGTGACTTGTGACCCGACCTTGGTTCCGTGTCGGCCTGTCGCCCACCACCCGGGACTCGCCAGGCGGCGGGCTCAGGGAGGGCTTTCGGGGGCGACCCCCCGGAGGTAGACCGACGCCGGGTCGATGCCGTCGGCCGGGACGAGTCGGGGTACGTCGTGGTCGGCCAGCCCCGCCAGGCCGATCTCACCACACCCCAGCTCGAACGCCGTCTGGACGCTCCGGCCGAAGGCGAGGGCTTGGTAAAAGCTGGCTGCGAAGGCGACGGCGGAGTCGTCCCGGATCGCCCGGCTCATCCCGACTACGCAGTCGATTGAGGCGGCGATGCCCCGGGCCTGAGTCTCGGTGAAGCAGGCGTTCAGGACGACACACCGAATCTCGTCCTTGAGGGTGGCGAACAGCTGCCCTAACGCGTCCGCTGGGACGGGCTGGCTGCGACCAGTGGAGTCTTCGAGGACGAGTTGACCGCAGGCGCTGCTGTGGCCGCTGAAGTGGACCACGTGGGGCTGGTGGCGGAGAAGGTGGGCCTGCAGATCACCGACTCGGACGGCCCATTCCTGCTCGACCGCGAACTGGTCACGGTGCTGTGCCGCCCGCAGTCGCTCCCGGATGGCGCGTGCCTCCTCGCCCAGTCGCAGGGCGCTGGTGTCGGCGGGGTTCGCCGCAAGGAACAGGATTCTGATCATGGCACGGCGGCCCAGGAAGATACGACCTACCCTCTGGAACCCAGCCCGGGTTCGTACGGGAGCTGGCGGACTCTCCCGATCCAGCAGGGCGTGTCTGATGAGAACAGCCTAGATAGTAGCCTACAAGCAAAAACTGGTCTCGCGGTGGTATGAACAAAGCGACTGAGCGGCGGAGTGGCCGGCTGGATTGGCGCGAACGGCAGTCGGTGTCTACACAATTGGAGGTCGTTGTTTCTGCCGATCTGCTGGTCTGCTGTCTGACCGCGAGACCTTCAGCGGCGGCGCGGGCCGCCCAGGAGGTGGGGTGGTAGCTCCGTATGTTGAGCCATACCGTCGCCGTCCCGGTCGGCTCCGGCACGGCCGACGACCTGCCGCCGGGAGTTCACTTCAACACCGACGGGCGTGTGGCGACGGTGGTGTTCGAGGTGACGGGGCCTGACACGGTAGTGATGTTCGGCCCGGAGGGGCGTCTCGTGCTGTGGGGCGGGCTGTCAACGCTGGCCCGACGGACCTCGCTGGATCGATTCACGGCAACATCTCTGGATGAGTGACTCTGGGGCACCGCCCGCCACTCGTCACGACCCGGCAAGCCCCCGCCTGCTACTAGACCCGGTCGTCCTCCTCGTCGTCACGACGAAGCCAGTCGGCATGCCGATCCGCGGTGTCGATTTCGTAGGCCGCCCACTCGCGGACCCGCCGGAGGGGGTGCGCGGCGAACGGGGACATTGCCACCCGCGCCTTCTCCACCAAGTCGTCCCCGGACATGAACACCCCGCGATGGCGGCCCGTCAGAAAAGACTCGAACGCCTCCTGGTCGTGTTCCCGCTCCGTGAACAGCCACGCGGTCACGGGCGGCACCACCCCCCCCCCGTCCGGGCCGGCGGTCGGACTCGCTAGGTGGCG
>DASPHQ010000328.1:0-5426 GCA_035629595.1 Urbifossiella sp.
GCGTCAAGCGCGGCTACGTCCACGGCAGCACCGACGCCTCGGGCATGGCGCCGAACCTCGACCCGGTGACGCCGGACGACATCGGCTCGACCATCTTCCAGCAGCTGGGGATCGACCCGAAGACGGAGCTGCAGTCGCCGACCGGCCGGCCGATCCAGCTGTTCCGCGAGGGCCGGGTGGTCGAGAAGCTGATCGGGTGAGTGTGAGTGGTCGGGGGTTCGACTCGCGCCGCCGCTCGCGGCGTTGCACACGGGTGCAACGCCGCAAGCGGCGGCAAACTTATTCGTCGTCGATGCTGTTCACCTGCCCCTTGAGCATCCGCTGGGTGGCCTCCCACCCCGCTTCCAGGTGCGCGAAGTAGCCCGCCACGTCGAGGGCGTACTCCCCCGGCTCCGCGTCCATCTCGAACAGCCACCCGGTCCCGTAGGGGTCGGCGTTGATCCCCGACGGGTCCGCGAGCAGTTCCGGGTTGAAGCGCAGGATCCGCCCCGGCAGCGGCGCGTACAGGCCGGACTGGGCCTTCTGCGTCTCGACGTAGCCGATCTCCTGCTTCAGCGTGACGAGGCCGGGGTCGGTCCGCCATTCGAGGAAGTACACGTCCTGCATCAGCCGCACCGCGTAGCTGCTGAAGCCGACGCGCAGCGGGCCGTCGGTGGCGGGGCTCGCCCACATGTGGTTGCGGAAGTAGAGTCGGTCGCCCGGCAGCTCGGCCGGGTGGTTCCCCATCAGGAACGTCAACGCATCGGGCATACCGGCCCACCTCAGTGCAGGTCGGGACTGTCGCAGGCAAGTTCGGTCGAAATCCTGGGCGGTGGCTCGGGTTTTAGCCCGGAGGGCGTCGGCGTGTAGCCCGGGGTGGAACCCCGGGCGGGCGACGGCGGAGGTCGAGGTGCGTGGCTCCCACGGGCCACGCCGCAGGCCGCCCGGGGTTCCACCCCGGGCTACACGCCGACGCCCTCCGGGCTAAAACCCGAGGGTTTCGACACAGGTGTGCCTACGACTTTCCCGACGCACGGTCACGCGGGGTCAGTGGAGTGAGGCGGAACAGCTTCCGGCGGCGGCGGCGCGTCCCCGACCACCGCGGCGGGCGGGGCGTCGGCGGGGTCGCCGTCCATCGCCACGAACTCCGCGATCGGGATCGAGTCATCGTAGGCGGGCTCGGGCTCAGGCTCCACGTTCGCCGGCTCCGCGTCGGTCAACTCCGCATCGGTCGGTTCCGCGTCGGCCGGTTCCGCGTCGCTCGACGCCGCGTCGGTCGGTTCCGGCTCCGCGTCGATCGGCTCCGCGCCCGCCCCCGCGAGCTGGGCCAGCAGCCGGGTGACCAGTTCGACCACGGTGTCGTCCGGCCCGGCCCGCAGCAGCTCGGCGAACACCGCCGGCACCGGGCCGGTGGTGCCGTTGTGCGCCAGCCGCTGCGACAGCATGTCGAGCTGGTCGTTGACCAGGCAGATCGCCACGTGCTCGCCGCTCTCGATCCCGTCCGCGAGCGTCACCCGGCCGTCGCCGTCGGCGGTCCGGCCGAACAGGCGGAGGAGGAACACCGCGGCGCTGACGCACTGCGAGTGGTTCGGGTCGGCGGCCCCGGCCGGGTCGTCCAGCAGGTACTTCCGCAGCGCGTCCCGGTCGACCGGCCCCGCGGCCCCCGGCCCGATCCGGGCGTACACCTCCCGCCCGATCCGCGTGGCCGCCGCCCACGGCACCACCTTGTTGATCCCGACCGCCCGCCCCTCGACCGGCGAGCCGACCGGGCTCGGTGTCTTGAGCAGCCGCGCGTACCGCTCCGCGGTGTGCCACATGTCGCCGTCGGCCGTCGCGGCCGGGGCCGGCGCCGGCCCCGGCCGCGGCCCCGGCCCGTTCCCGGCCCCCGACCCCGGGCGGTCGATCTCCCAGTCGTGCGGCCCGTGCCGGACCTCGATGCGCAGCTCGCCTGCGTAGCGGCGGAGGAAGTCGCCGGTCGATTCGTACCCGAAGCCGAGCGGGTCGAACGGCCGGTTCAGTTCCTTCGTCAGGAGCGGCTTGACGGCGGCGAACTTGATCGGCCGGGTGCGCGACAGCAGCCGGGCGAGGGCGCCGGCGATCTCGGCGATGGTCGGGCCGGTCGCCCCGGTCGCGGCCGCGTCGCCGATCTGGCTCGTCACCTCGCCGGCCGCGAGGAGGTCCTCGAAGAAGTCGAACGAGTCGACGAACCGCTGGAGGTGCTGGCTGGTGGCGCCGCGGACGCCGATGACCGCCACGTCGCGGCCGTGCCGCTTCAGCTCGAGGATGACGGGGATGAAGTCGGCGTCGCCGGTGACGAGGACGAACTGCTCGATCCCGGAGGCGGTGCCGAGGAGGGCGGTGGCGTCCATCGCCATGCGCATGTCGGCGGCGTTCTTGGTGCGGACCCCGCCGCGCGACAGCTGGAACACCTGCACCGGCTCGACGCCCTGGTCGAGGAGGACGTCGGGGATGCGCTGGAGGAAGTAGTCCATCCCGGAGCCGACGCCGGCGGTGCGGGGGCGGCGGGAGTTGAAGTTGGCGTAGGCGCGGCGGACGATGAGCGGCCGTTCGGCGTCGGTGCCGGCGCCCGCGGCTTCGCGGGCGAACGCGAGGAGGTGTTCGAGGTCGGCGGCGAACCGGTCCGGCCCGTAGGGCGGGGGGGCGAGCTTTTCTCGGCTGATGTAGAAGTTTTCGAGGTCGATCAGCAGGACGGCGCGGGCTTTCATGGACGGCGGGCGTTCGGCCCGTCCCTGGGTGGGATGGCGGTCATGCGGTTGCCGTCATCCTACCCGCCGCCGCTGACCACCGCCACCCGCCGGTCCGACCGAACGCCGGGACTCACGTGTACCGGCTGCTCACGTACTCCGGGTCGAAGAACGCCGGCCGCGCCCCGATACGCCGACCCCTTCCATCCGGCCGCGGCGGCGTCGCGAGGCTTCGTCGGATCGGGCCGGTCGCGCTCAGACCCCCGGCTCGGTCGCCGGCTCGCCCGCCGGCAGGGCATCGAGGTCGGCGATCAAGCCGGCCAGTTCGGCCACGAAGTCGGCCGGGGGCTCGCCCGGGCCGCACATGGCCTGGGCGAATCCGCGCGCGTCGATCGGCCCGGGTACGCCGTCCTGCCCCAGCCGCTCGCGCAGGACGTACAGCTGTCCGTAGACCAGGTTCCGGTACAGGTCGTTCGCGTCCGCGACCTCATCCCCGAGGCGGAGGGCCGTCCCCGAGTCGGTGCGATACCGGCACTGGATGTACGCCACGACGGAACCGATCTGGTGCTTGTTCGGGGCGCCGGGCACGTCGGCGAGCGCCTCGTTGAAGTCGGCGGAGAACTGGTCGGGCGGTACCTCGTACCGGCCTTGCGGGCCGGCGAGGATGCGGAACGCCTCCCGGGCGGCCAGTTGGAGCGCCTCCCGCCGCACGATCGCCAGCTTCAGCCCCTCCGGCTCGCCGCCGCGGCTCAGCAGCTTCCGGTAGTGGCCCTGGGAGTGCGGCGGGGGATCCTTCGGGGCGGCGGGGGCGGCCGGGGGCCGCGACCCGTTGTCGTCCGCCTTCGGCTCGGCCGGCCGCGCCGGCACGACCGGGTGCGCGGGCTCGGCCCCGTTCTCGCCCGCGGCCGCCAGCGGCCCGGTCCAGCCGACCGACCACCCCTTGACGCGCTTCTCCAGGTTGATCTGCAACTGGTCCTTGAACTGCTGGAGGACGCCGAGGAAGGTCACCGACTGGAACTCGGCCGGCGGGAACGGGCCGGGCGGCGAGTCGTTGACGAGGGTGTGCAGGTTCTTGACCCGGATGCGCTGGTCGGCGCGCGCGAACAGCCGCCCGATCGCCTCGGACAGGGCGCGGACCCGGGGGAGGCGGGGGTCCGGCTTCGCGGCCGGGCGTGGGGCCGCGGGCGCCGACCGGTCCGCCGGTTTGCCGGCCGCCTGCGCCGCCGCGGGCCGGGTGCGCGGCCCGGCGACGATCTCCTCGAAGTAGTAGAACTCGTTACACGACGCCTCCAGCGCGCGGCCGGTGTGGTCGGCGACCCCGACGCCGCACACCTCGGCGCCCCGCCGCCGCAGTTCGAGGACCAGGGGGGTGAAGTCGGAGTCCCCGGAGACGAGGACGAACCGCTCGGCCGCGGGCGGGACCAGGAGGCTCATGGCGTCGATGATCAGCCGCATGTCGGCCGCGTTCTTCCCCCCGTCGGTCAGCACGAACGTCTGGACCGGCTCGACCCCGACGTGTATCAGCTTCGCCGCCACCCCCTGGAGGTACCCGATGGTGAAGTCGGCGTAGGCCCGCCGGACCGCGACCCGGTCCTTGCTCGTCGTCTGCTTGACGAACGCCAGCAGCCGCTTCATGTCCGGGGTGAACTGGGTCGTCGTGTACGACTCGTCCGAACTGCCGGGCGCCTCGATCCGGGTGTAGTTGTCGCGGCGGCAGCGGTAGAAGTTCTCCAGGTCGATGAGGAGAACCGTGGGCCGGGGGCTGGCGGACATGGGGCGAACTGGTGGGCCGTGGGGTGATTCGAGCCGCGAAGGCCCAACGCACCGCGGCGAGCCGAGCTTATCACACCACAGGGCGTCACAAGGGTCAAGCGAAATTGCGCCCGCGTGCGGAGGGCCGCGCTACGTGTACCGGCTGCTCACGTACTCCGGGTCGAAGAACGCCGGCAGGTGGCGGTCGATCTGGATCAGCCCGTCGCGGGTGCAGTCCACCGACTCCGCCCCCACCGTCAGCCAGCCGTCGGCTTCCAGCTGCGCGAACGCGGCGCGGAACGTCTCCCGAATGTCCACGCCGTACTTGGTGCGGAAGTAGGCCACGTCGAGGTGGCCGGTCTTCAGCAGCAGCACCACCTCGCGCACCAGCCGGTCGCGCTCCGTCGTCGGGAAGGCCCGCCCCAGCGGCAGCTCGCCCTTCGCCAGCGCCTCGGTGTACGCCTCCCAGGTGTCGAGGTTCTGGAGGTGGACGCCGTTGACGTGGCCGAACGACGCCACGCCGGCGCCGAACATGTCCGCCCCGCGCCACAGCGCCTCGCGGTACACGAACTTCGTCTTCGACGCGTCCTTCACCACCGTCGTGGCGCTCGACACGGTGTAGCCGGCCTTCTCCAACTCGGCGAAGGCGTACTTCATCCACGCCCGCTTGGTCGGCCAGTCGGCCACGCCGAGGCTCGGCTCGTCGTTGCCGATCACCGTCAGCTCCTTCGAGAACACCGTGTTGTACGGCAGCTCCATCTGGTAGATCGTCACGCAGTCGGGGGCGAGGCCGATGGTGCGCTCGACGCACCGCTTCCAGTTGTCCCAGTCCTCGCCGACCATGCCGGCGATCAGGTCGATGTTGATCTGCGGGAAGCCGATCTCGCGCGCCCACCCGTAGGCCCGGTCGATCTCCTCCTCGAGGTGGGCGCGGCCGTTGTACTGGAGGATTTCCGCCTTGAAGTTCTCGACGCCGAGTGACAGCCGGGT
>DASPHQ010000329.1:0-3851 GCA_035629595.1 Urbifossiella sp.
TGGGCGGGTACTCTGCCGCGACCGCGAGGGGAACCTAGCGTGCTTCCCGGTCGAGAAGTGACAGCATGCTGTCAGTCCACCCCGAACGGTGGTGCGTAGCAGACCTTCCCCTCGACGCCGTCGAGGGCGCCGGGGACGAGCTCGAGCGCCATGAAGTGCGGCCCCGGGAACGGCGACCGCAGCCGTTCCGCGAGCGCGGAGGAGAACCCGAAACGCGGGTAGTATTCGACGTGCCCGAGCACCACGACGGCCCGGTGCCCGCGCTCACGGCACGCCGCGAGCGCGGCGTGGATGAGGTCCGAACCGACGCCCCGGCGCTGCCACTCGGGCGCGACGGCCATCGGGGCGAGGGCCAGCGTTTCGACCACGCCGTCGGCCGTCTCGACCGGCAGGCGGGTGAAAAGGACGTGGCCGACGACCTCGCCGTTCACCTCGGCGACGAACGCCGCCCGCACGAACCCGCCGGCGCGGAGGGCGTCCACGAGGTCGGCCTCGTCGTCGTGACCGAAGGCGGCGCGGACGACACCCCGAACCGCTACATGGTCGGCCGGCGTTTCGTCGCGGACGAGGGTGTCACCCTCGGCCACGGCGATGAACCCCTCGCCGCCACGCACAACGAGCGGTTCCCGCAGCTCGACCCAGCCGTCGGCGCCGGCGTGCCCCGCGGCGATTCGTTCGAGCGGTTCGCCGGTCGCCGGATCGAGCCGATAAACGGTGACGCGACGACCGGCCGCGACGCCTTCCAGGTGAAACCGATGGACGCACCGGTCGTCCGCGAACCGGAAGGTAAATCGGGTGTCGCGGTACAGTGGAGTCATCGTGCGGTTCGCGGCGTGACGTGGTCCGGGGGGTATGGTAGGCGACGACTCCGACCAGGAGGAGGCACCGATGGGCTGGGTGACCGACGCGGTCGCGGCACTCTCGGCCGGCCGGACGGTGCGGGTCCGGCCGACCGGCGGGTCGATGCGCGGGCGGATCGAGAGCGGCCAGCTCGTGACCCTGGCCCCGACCGACCCGTACACCGTCGAGCCGGGGGACGCCGTGCTCGTCGCGTGGAAGGGCGGGTATCTGTTGCACCTGGTCGTCGACGTGCGCGACGACCGCGTGCTGATCGGCAACAACGTGGGCACCATCAACGGGTGGGTCGAGGCGACGGCGGTGCGGGGCAAGGTCGTCGCTGTGGAGTCGTAGCACCGCTGGCGACGCGCGCGAACCCGTCGCCGGGGCGGGTGTCCTCTCCCGCGACAAGGCACGGGCCGGGCGGTGCCGGTCGGGGTTACTTCAACAGGATTCGTCGGCCGTGGGTTCGACTCCCACCGGACTCGGCGCGAGCCGGGGCCGTAGCTCAGCGGTAGAGCGACGGAATGAACACCCCCGGCTGACGATTTCCCCGGTTCGTACGCTATCCACCGCCGGGCGGTGCAGGTCCGGGTTACTTCAACCGCCAAACACGCGGTTTTGCCCGCAAGGGCAGAACATCACCCGGGCCGCTAATTTCCCCGGCAACTTTCTCCGCGGCCGCGGCCGCACGGTGCCCCCGTGTCCGAGATCTCGTCCGACACCCCCGTCGCCCACCGGCACGTCCCCGGCTCCGCCTACGACCTTGCCGACCCGGTGACGAAGCTCGTCAACATGGTCGGCGGCGGGTTCTTCAACGAGCCGCGCTACTACGACCCGAACCGGCCGCCGGCCGCGTTCCTCGCCGAGCTGCTGACCACCGGAAAGATCGCCACCGTGCCGACCGACGACGGCGGGCTCTCCGCCCAGGCGCGCGAAGTCGTCGAGACGGCCGCCGCGGTCGCGCGCGGCGACACCCCCGAGGACCTCCTCGTGATCGCCGCGTGGGCGCGCGACGCGAAGGACGGGCTGAAGCTGCGCGCCACCCCGCAGGTGTTGCTGGCCGTGGCCGCGGCGTCCCCGAAGACTCGCGGGTTCGTGCCGCGCTACGCCCCGGCGGTCATCCAGCGGGCCGACGAGATCCGCCAGGTGTTCGGCGTCTACCGCGACCTGTTCATGGCGGCGCCGCCCGCGGCCGAGGGGCAGAAGCCCGCCCACAAGCACCGCGGGGCGCTGCCGCACGGGCTGCGCAAGGCGCTCGCACTGGCGCTGGCGACGCAGTCGGACTTTGCGCTGCTGAAGTACAACGGCGGCGGCCGGCCGACGTTCGCCGACGTGCTCCTCATGGTCGGCGGGTCTGCGAAGATCGGCACCTTCCTGCGCCGTACCACGGGCAAGCACCGCGACCACTGGCCGGTCGGCAAGGCGATGTTCGAGTTCCTCGTGAACGACCGCTACGTCGCGGACGGGCTACCGCCGATCCTCGCGGCCCGGCAGCGGTTCTTCGCCACCAAGAACCCGGCCGACGTGACCCCGGAGCTAATCCGCGAGGCGGGGCTGACGTGGGAGAACGTGGTGTCGCACCTCGGCAACGCGGCCGCGGTGTGGGAGCTGTGCCTGCCCGTGATGGGCGAGATGGCCCTGACGCGGAACCTGCGGAACTTCGAGCAGGCCGGCATTTCCGCGGAGGCGTGGGACCGCGTCGAGGCCCGGCTGTTGGCCGTCGAGGAGTCGGTGCAGTTGCCGTTCCGCTACTTCGCCGCCGAGCGCGAGGTGACGACCGACCGCGCCAAGGCGCTGCTGGCGAAGCTGATGGACAACGCAGTCGCGAAGCTGGCCGACCTGCCGGGCGACACGCTGGTGCTGGTGGACAACAGCGGCAGCGCCCTCGGCTGCGCCGTGAGCAAGCGGTCCGACCTGCGCGTGTCCGACGCCGGCAACACGCTGGCCGCGGTGCTGGCGAAGCGGCTCGGCTCGCGCTGCCGGGTCGGCGTGTTCGGCGACAGCCTGGTCTGGGTGCCGCTCGACCCGGAGGCGACGGCGCTGGCGCTCAAGAAGCGGATCGACGCGGTCGGCACCGCCGACGAGCGGAGCGAGTACGGGGCGCTGGCGATTCCGACCTACCGCAAGGGGCTGGGCGTCGGCGGCGGCACCGAGACCGGGCTGTGGTTCGCGCTCCACGACGTGACCGAGAAGGCCGTGCGGTTCGACCGCGTGATCTTCCTGTCGGACCTGTGCTGCTACACGCAGGGCGACGACGGCACGGCCGCGAACTGCGGGGTGAACCTGGAGAAGTACTTCGGGAAGGGCGCGACCGTGCAGGTGATGGTGGAGCGCTACCGGGCGAAGGTGAACCCGACGTGCCGGGCGTACTCGGTGAACCTCGCCGGCTACGGCCAGAGCCAGCTGGCCCCGGGCGACGCACGTTCGCACCTGCTGAGCGGCTGGTCGGACAAGGTGGTGGACCTGATCCGCGGGCTGGAGGCCGGCGGCACCGTCCACACCGTGGACGAGGCGAGCGGGACCACGGTGGCGGAGCCGGTGTCGGTGCCGGTGATCGATGTGCTGCGGGAGCGCTACCGCCGCTAGCCGCGCCCGAGTATCATCGAGACTACCGGGACGGTGCTGGTGTGGGTTACTTCAACCTCTACGCGTGAAAACCCCGCACCGACGATTTCTCCCGGCACCTCAGTTTGCCGCTTGCGGCTTCGCGCTGGGCAGCGCGAAGCCGCAAGCGGCAATGCAACTGACCCGACTCACCCCAACTGCTTCTCGATCGCACCCGTCAGCGCCTCCGGCTTCGTGGACGTGCCGAACCGTTCCACCACCTCCCCGTCGCGGCTCACGAGGAACTTCGTGAAGTTCCACTTGATCGCCTTCGTCCACAGGAAGCCGCGGCGGGCGGCCTTGAGGTGCCGGTACAGCGGGTGGGTGCCGGAGCCGTTCACCGTCACCTTCTCAAACAGCGGGAAGCTCACGCCGAAGTTCACCGAGCAGAACGCGGCGATGTCGCC
>DASPHQ010000330.1:0-11477 GCA_035629595.1 Urbifossiella sp.
CGTCGGGCGCGAAAGGTTCCGAGACCGGAATTCTTGCCGCCGCCCCCACGTCACGGGCGCGGCCTGGCGCTACGCCTGGGGCGGCTTCGACTCCAGGATGCGGCGGACGGCCTCGACCGCTGCGGCGTCGGCCGCGGGCTCCGGCTTCCAGTCGCACACGGCCGCGTGGGCGAAGCGGACGAACCGGCCGACGAACGCCTCGTTGTACTCGTTCGACAGGTAGATCGGGCCGCCGAACTCACGCGGCAGGAGGACCGCGATGCGGCGGCTCGTGTTGGAGGACGGACCGAACGTCTGGAAGGCGCGGATGACGAACCCGGGCACGAGGAAGGCGACGACCCCGGGTGGGCATCGCCGCTGGAGGACGTGGGTGTCGGCCCGGCCGGCGAGCCGGGCGCGCGCGGGGTCGGCGACGAGCCGCTTGCGCACCTCGTCGCGCAGCCGGTTCAGTTCGGTCGTCATGTCGTTCGCGTCCTGCATGCCGTGGTCGAACTGGTGCATGAGGTCGGTGAGGTGGCCTTCGCCCGGCCGCAGGTACAGGAACCGCCCCCCGCGGGCGACCCCGGCGGCGATCCGCTCGATGAGCACCTGGTCGGCGGCCTTGCCCATCTCAGGGGGCGTAACTGACGCGGTCGAGGTAACGCACAAATCTCCGTCAGAAAGCGACTGGTAGAGGAGGGAGAAGTCGGCGGCGGCGGCGTTCATGACGCGGGCGACGCGGCGGGCCTTCCGGTCGAAGAGCGTGAACAGTCGGGCGCACGACGGCGGTCCGGTGCCGACGCCCGGCAGCTCGCCGGGGCCGCGCGCCCACTTGTTGCCGCGGACGGCGTAGCGGTCGAGCATGGCGTCGGCGGTGACCTTCCACCCGAGGAGCCGGGCGAGGGCGACGGCGGCGGCCTTCGGGAAGCTGTTGCGGGCGAGCCACGTGCGCAGGGTGGCGTCGACGACGCCGAGCCGTTCGGCCGCCTGCCGCGCCGTCAGGTCGGCTTTCCGGAGCCGGTCGCGGAAGGCGTCGGCGAGCTCCGGCTTTTGGGGCTGCGCCCGGCGCGGGGCGCGCGGCTTGGGCATCGGAACGGGCCTCACCTTGCGGGCGGAGCGATGCGCGGCGGCTTGCCCGCCATCTTAGCTACTACCGGCCGCGGCCGGCGGGTCGGCTCCACTTCACACGTATCCCACACCCGACACGGCGCCCCACCCCCTCACGGCTCGGATTCGCGCCTCGAACGATACGACTCCGAATCGGCCGCTCCTCCGCGCGGGATGGCGCGCTTGCGGGTCGGACCTGAATTGGCGCGCGAGCCGGCGCGATTTCGAAGAATTCCCCCCTACCGACGTGGTATCCCGACCCGTCCGTGTGCTTCTCTTATCTAAGTCGGTACGGCGCTTGGCGACCGACTGCCCGATCCCGCGCAGGGCCGTTCCCGACTCCTGAGCGAACCCGGACGGACAACGTTGACTCACTACCGTTGCCGCGGAATTCTTCCAACGCAACGTTTCAACTGTGAGATGAGGTGTTTCGACACACCGAGGCGGTGTTGGCAACGGCAGCCGAAGGGCGGGAAAAACGGGAAAACGGCACATCACCAGCGAAACCGCAATCATGTGTCAATCCCACTTTCTGACGCACGGTGCGAACTGACTTGGCTTGAGGCTTGCTTCCCGCGACCCGGCCGGGTATGAAATCAACTTCCCGACAACCTCAGCACGGATCCGGCCGGCCATTTGCCAAGTGGTAGGCCGCCCGCACCCATACGCCCGCGGCACTATGATCGACTTGCCCGCCCCGTTCTTTCGGACGACGTTGTACCGGGTCGTCCTTTGGTACACGGAACGTTCCCTCGGCGAGGAACTACTCCCCGCGGATGTGCAAGTCGCCGAGCAGTGGCAGTCGAAAACCAAACACCTTCTCGACGCCGCCAAGTACTTCGAGTCGTCGGAGGGCACCGAGCAGGCGCCCGACGACTACCTCGTTAAGGAATTGTGGCGGGATATTCGGCCCTGGCTCGAGAGCGCTGTCCAGGTACTCGGCTACCAAGCCGATGGGGACACGCGCGGCAACATCCGGCGGCTGAGCCTGGCCACCCGCTGCCTGACCGTCGTCCGCCGCCGTTTTCGGGCCTGGCAGGACCGGACCATCTCAATGGTCGAGGACGAGTGCGAGGTGGGTTGGCCCGACTTCCAGAACGATCTTTTCAAGATGCCTTACGAGGCGTTCCGGGTACTCGACCCCGGTCCGTCGGACGAGGCGCACCCGATCTCCGAGAAAGCCCTCTGGGACGAGTACCAGACAAGCGTCCTGAAACTCTCCGCCGCGCTATCCCAGGGGGGTGACCGGCAGCGGTGCGAGGCGTCGCGCGACGCCACCGCCGCGTGGAACTTCCTCCGCTCGCTGTACCCACACCGGTGGACGGCCCCGGTGCACCGCAGCCTCATCGAGTTGAACCGGCGGGTGTACGCGGCCATGGGCCGCGGCGACCTGCGTGACGCCGTCGGCGGGCGCGTCCAGTACGGCGAGCAACTCGCGACCGACGAGGCGTTCCGCCGGCACGCCATCAGCCGGCTCGTCCGCAAGGCGCCGGCCCAATCGCCACACCCGGACGATGCCGATTCGACCCTCGAGTTCGATTCGTTCGAACTGCCTGTTTTCGAGGCGGTCGTGGGTGAACGCCGCCTCGCACGCGCCCGCGACCTCGCACGCGCCCGCGACGGAATCGCTCGCGTCAGTTACGACGTGCGCGACTACGTCGTGAGTGAACGCCGCCTCGTACGCGCCCGTGAGCCCCGCCCCGCACTCGCCCGCTAACGACCGCCGCACCCCACCCGGAGGGATTCAGATGGGTACGGGTCGTCGGAAACTGCTCTGGATCGGGACCACGGACGGGTTCCTCCGCGACGCGCTCGCCAGCGCCCACAATTTCGAGATCGAGACGGTCGTGCCGTCGGACCTCTCCGCCAAGCTGCCGGCGCGCCTCGACGAAGCCGCGGCGGTGGTCTTCCCGGCCGGCGAGCCGGCCTCAACCCTTCCCGAGATCGAACCCCTCCTGTTCGCCATGAGCGAGCAGCGGCAGGCCGCGGTCGACGGGGCCGGCCACCCGCTGCCTACGCCGTGGGGGCGCCTCGTCGTCGTGACCCCGAGGGGGGGGGCCGGCCGGCGTCGGGGATCGCCGGACGTACCTGCGGTCGCTCCGCGCCGCCGTGCCGTTCGAGGTCCGGCGGGCGGAACCGACCGTGGAGAGCGTGACCCAGGCGGTGGACCCCTCGACGCCCCTAACCGGGAGTCGGACCAGCCGGAACCTGCTGTTCATCCGGCGCACGGCCGAGAAGCTCGACCGGTGGCGGCGGGCGACGTCCGAGTCGCAGCTGTACGCCGCCCGGAACCGCCTGGTGATGGGCCTCAAGTGGGTGGTCGAGGAGGCCGCGTCGGCCGAACAGTTGGACGGGGCGGCGGCCGTCCGCGGGTGGTGCGACCAGGTGTTCGCCACCCACTGCTTCCTGAAGCCGTGGCCGGTGCTGTTCCTGGAAGCATACCGGTCGGGGTACGTGACCGTCGCGGGGAAGCGGTGGGACGAGCCGGCCGCCGTGCCGGACGTGGCCCTCCCGCCCGGGTTGCTGGTCAGCATCCTGGTCGAGGTCTGGGCGTGGGCTCTGGGCATGGGGGAGGACGCGCCCGTGGCCGGGTGCCACCTGTCGCATCCCCCTGCCCCCCTCTGCACCATCGAGCCCGCGGGCGCGGACGTGACTCTGACGTTCCGGCCACTGGAAGGGTCCGGCCTCGTCGCCCCGACCCGCCCGCCCGAGTTGGAGGAGTTCCTCCGCTACCTGAAGGAGACCGGGTACGCGAAAAACCCGTCCGCGACCGACTCGTTCCAGTTGACGCTCCCCGCCGTGCCCGGTTCGGCGTAGTCGTGCGCCGCGCCCGCCGGGACCGAGCCGCAGCCATTTTTCCCTACACGCCTCATCGGGCGGGTGATATAAGAGAGCCTGTCCTGGCACTACCGTTTAGCGCCGTGATGCGCTAGACGTTCTGTCACGACTCCGCCCTTCTCGGTCGGGCCTCGGGCCTACCGGGTGAGCCGTTGCACAGCCTTTCCCATGATCCACATCGCCCACATCGACGCCCGCCAGCCCAGGGTCAAGTCGGACAAGAGCGGCCAGGCCGGGAAGGCCCAGGACCGGGGCGCGCCGGTCCGGCCGACCAACGTCTGCGGCTACCTGGAAAGCATCTACAAGGTGCACGGCGCGGGCGGCGGGACGACCGAGTCGGCGCCGGTTCCCACCGCCAAGGACCCGTGGCCCCCGGTCGCCGAGCCGGACGTGTCCCTCCCCGTGCCGGCGATCACGAGGTTCGACAAGTACAACCTCGAAACCCTCGGGACGCTCCGCGAGGAGCTCGAGAAGGACGAGCGGAAGGGGCCGGGGTCGGTGCCGGACCGGCGGTGGGTGCTGTTCCTCGAGCTCGCGTCCGAGGAGCAGTTCAACGGGGTCTACGCGAGCCTGTATCAGCTCGGCGACGTGTTCGGGTCGCCGGCGGACGGGGAGTCCCGCGCCCCCGAGTTCAAGGGGACGCGGAACGCCGCGGTGGACGGCCTCCGGGACGAGATCATCCCGTTCGTCCGCCTGATCGCCATGGTCGAGTCGTTCCAGCGGCAGGCCGCCCCCGCGCCGTGGGGTTCCGAGTGGCTCAAGCACGCCCCGTACCACGCCGTCGTCCTCCTCGCCCCGACGCTCCGGGGGGGGGGCGCCCGAAGCCGCTCGAGATCAACCTCACCGCCCTGTCCGTCGAGGACGCCGACCGGCTGGACCGGCCGCTGGTCGAGGAGGTCCTCAAGTCGATCGGGCGGAACGAGAAGGGGAAGGAATTCCGGCCGGTGGCCGGGCTGGAGTGGGTGCCCGAGGCGGTCCGCAACCTGGCCCCGAGCAACTGGGGTGTTCTCTCGGTCCAGGCCAAGGTACTCGCCAAGACCTACCCGGCCGCCGCCCGGTTGGTCACGGCCAACGAGGCGGCCAAGTTCTCGGCCGACACGTCGAACCTGGACGTCCAGCGCACCGCCGAGGAGTTCCGGAACCCCGAGGCCCGGCACAAGTTCGTGGAACTCCGCAACGCGTTCTGTCCGATCGACAAGTCCGTCCCGGACGCCGCCCTGACCGTCGCCCAGGTGCGGGAGAACACCCTCCACGTCCTGCAGGTCTGCCGGCAACTGTCCACGTTCACCCTGGAGGGGTCGCCGTTCGTGTGCAACGTCCTGGTGACGCGCGGCGGGAAGGTGAAGACCGAGCCGCCCCGCACCAAAGGGGGCACCGCCGTCTCGTGTTACTCGTGTCTGCGACCCCAGACGCAGACGCCGTTCGTCTTCTCCGGCCGGCTGATCCGGGCGTACGCCGAACTGGCCCAGTCCGAGCAGATGGTCCTGGTGGTCGACGCGGACACCTGCCAGCTGACGGAAATCCTGGTCGTCCGGTGCAACTCCCGGGAGCACACGCGGCGGTTCGTCCTGTGCACACTGGCCAAGGCGACCAAGGGCTTGGCCGTCCACGTCCGGGGGAGCGGGCTGGTCGAGGTGTACGACGAGGCCGACCTCCAACTCGGGTACGACGGGTTCCGGTGGACCCGCCTCCCGTACGCGCTGCTGACGGCGTGCCTGAAGAAGTTCTTCGGCGTGCCCGACGAGGCCGACGAGGCCGACGAGGAGTTGATGGGACCGGTCCGCCGGGTGATCGGCGGGGTGATGAGCCTGATCGACCGGCGGGCCAGCAGCATCCTGGTGTTCACCACCTACAAGGGGTGGAGGAGGCTCACCACGACCAGCGAGACCGAACCCCACCTGGTTCACGTCGACCCCGACCGCGTGGTCGAACCGTCCCACGGGGGGCCGACCGACAGCCGGCTGCACGTCAAGAACGAGTTCGCCCTCGACGCCCTCGTCGGGCTGCTCCACGTCGACGGGGCTCACGTCCTGCTCAACGACGGGGGGGTGGCCGGGGTCGCGTACCGGGTGGTCGAACCGGTCCCGGCCGGGCCGGCGGGCGTCGCGGCCGCGAGCGGGACCGGGAGGGCGGCCGCCCTCGCCCTGTCGAAGCGGCTCGGCGGGCCGGGCTGGGCGGACGACGACCACCCGAAGTACGCGCCCGGGTTCGTCGTCAAGGTGAGCGCCGACCGCCAGGTCCACATCTACTGGGACGAGCACGAGGTCTGACCCCGGCCGGGAGGGGCCCGTGTTCCTGACCGACGCGTGCGACGATGGTGAAGCCGGGGCGCCGCGCGACGGTGTGAGGCCGGGTCTGACGAATCCGGCGGCGTCAAGGAAAACGTCCATTCGGGCGGAAATCATTGTTTCCGGCGCCCCTCCCACCGGGTTCCGGAAACAAGTGCTTCTGCCAGAAGAATCGCCGTCGGAGCGACGCCGCCGGGTCGGTTCTGCCGCGAATCGTTACCCGGCAAGCAGTTGTGACACGGGGTTCACGTCGGGTCCGTGTCCGCTGACTGGGGCCGGGGGCGAGCACGACCAGTGGTTCGCGGCGAACGAGCGGGAGAGCCGGGAGGGAAGCGGGTGGCGGCTGTCGCTCCCGGACCTGCTGACCGCGGGTGGTGAGCAGCTATCCCACCCACCACCGGTACGCCAGCCCGGCGACAACGAGGTAGCAGACGCCGGCAGCGCCGGCGATCACCCACGCCGGGGCGGTGCTGCCCCGGTCGTCGTCGCCGTCGTCGAGCGGCTGGGCGGGGAAGTCGAGCATGGCGGGCGCTCCGGGCGGCACGCGGAGGGGCGGCGCGGCCGGCGGGGCGATTCTACGGCGCGGGCGCGAATCCGATCTGTCTGGCGGGGTTGTCGGCCCGTGTCGTCAGATCGGCTCTCAACGCATCGAAGAGGAACTCCGCAGCCCCCCTGATCCCGGCATCCGGGACGAGTTCGTCGGCCGCGTCAAGCACCTTGAGGACGAACTGAAGCGGGTCTCCCCCGACGACTCCCGGCTGGTCGGGGAGGCGGTGGTCTTCGCCCCTCGACTGGGCCTTCCTGCTCGACCCTGGTGCCCCCCGCGCGGCCCGGTACCTTCGTCTCGCCGATGCCATCGATTCCGAAGTCACCCGGAACACGGAGCGGCGGAAGGTCCGCTCGGTCGCCCTGACCGACCCGCTGGCCGCCCTGACCGGCGCCGCGGCCGTCGGCGTGCTCCTCGAGGCCGCCCCGCCGGGCCGAGAACCCGCCAAGGTGGCCGTGGTCGGCGGCGCGGCTGCCGCGGCGGGTGCCCGGGGCGCGGCGGTGCCGGCGGCCGACCCCGGCATCGTGTTCCTGCTCGCCGCACACCTGGCCGCCGTCGGCCGTCACGACGAGGCGCGGGTCGTGCTGCGGGAGGCGGTCGACGCCACCCGCGACGGGTTCCCGAAGGCGTGGCGGCCGGACGAGTTCGACCCGTTCTGGGGTGCGAGACGTTCGCCAAGCAGTGCCCGCCCGCCCCGGGTGAGGGCCGCCGGGTCGCGGTGCTGCTGGCGGCGTGCGGCGGCCGCGTCCCGGCGGGACCGGGGTCGTGGTCGTTCGACCGGTACCATCCGGTCGTCCGGCTCGCCTGCCGGTACCGCTACCACGAGGTCTTCCCGGCGGGGGACGGGGCGGTCCGCGTTCCGCCGGAGGTCTGGGCTTCGCTACTCAAGCCGTGGGCGGGGTGGTGCCTCCAGGCGGGGGTCGAGGACCGGACCGGCTACGACAAGTACGTGGCCGCCTACGGCCGGTCCCGGTGGGCGTTCGCGGCCGAGTTGGCCGGCGCCTGGGCGGCCGGTGGGCGGACGCCCGCGCCGCGGCCGACGGCCTGGAGGAGGGCTACCGCACGTCAGACCGCCGCGAGGCCGGGACTCGGGCCGAGCAGGTCGCCCGCCTGCGGGCGTACGCCCGGCACCCGGTGGTCGGCGACTTCCTCGATCAGTTGAAGCGTCGTGACCCGGCACTCGCGCGGCGGCTTCACGCCATCGACCCGAAGCTCAAATGGGATGCGCTCCCGGACCGGATCAGCCGACTCTCCGCGGACGGCGGCGCGGTCGTTGGCGCACCAGGCGATGGGGTACGGGGGCGGATGCCCTGACTGGGGTTCCCCGTCTCGTACCGTTCGGAAGGAAGCCGGAACACGATCCCAAGACGACAGGCCTTTGTGAATCGGGACACGTCTCCGCTGCCGCGGTGTCTAGCGGCCGCTCTGCGGCCCACCCCTCCGCGACGCCGTCGAGGGCCACGCCGCAATACGCGGACGGCGAGGTCGGCCCGCCGCGCGACGCCGACCTCGCCGACCGGCGGCCTCACGTCGGTACGTCCGGCAGCGACGGGGCGGGCGTGGTCAAGAGGTCCGGGAGCGACAGTCGCCGCCCGCTCCCGTCCCGGCTCTCCCGCTCGTTCGCCGCGAACCACTGGTAGTGCTCGCCACCGGCTTCCGGCTGCGGCCGCACCCCCGGTTGCGGCGGCGGGTAGCGGACCGGCAGGTCCGGCCACCCCGCGGCGGCCACCCGGAACGCCTTCAACAGATCGGGGTGGGCGGCGGTCATCGCCTTCTCGAACTCGGCGGCCAGCGACGACGGGGCCGCGTCGTCCGGCGGGTCGGGGGCGAAGGCGGCCGCCGCCCACGCCGCCCCGTCGGCGAGCCGGCTGGCGACCACCTCGGCCCGGACGCTGCCGAAGCCCAGCGGCTTCCCCAGCCCCAGCCGGAGGAAGTGCCCGGCCGGCAGCGACAGCAGCCACAGCAGCCCGCCCAGCTCGAACGCGGTGAGGTTCGTCACCGCCAGGTCGAACTCGAACACCACCCCGGGCTTCACCCAGCCGCGGACGGAGCGGTTCTGGCTCGACCGCTCCCGCCCCCGCCACGTCTCGGCGTCGAGCCCGCGCCGGTGGTGCGGGTACACCTTCGGGCCGCGGACGCGGTTCCCCTCCCGGTACCCCGCCTTCTCCTTGTCGATGCGGTCCGGCAGCGCCCGGCCGTCCGCGCCGCCGAGGTAGAACCGCCCCTGGGCCGGCTTCGGCTGGCCGAGGATGGCCAGCGGCACCGGCTCGGGGAAGTCCTCGACGGCGTTCGGCGTGACGCACCCGACCGGCCCGACCCGGACGTGCCCGCGGTGGGCCGGCTCGGTGCCGCCCGGCGCGACCTGCTGCCGCACCCAGCCGAACACCCGGTCGGCGGGGGAGAGTTGGGCTTCGGACACGGCCGGGAGGAGGTTCTTCGGAACGAGGTCGAGCGGCGACCGCGGGTGGAGCCGGCGGGAGATCATCACCGGGTAGAGGGCGGCGACGACGAGCCGTCCGCCTTCCGACCTCAGCGCGGCGTAGGCGAGTGTCCCGTCGGCCGCCTCCCGTTCCGCGGCGGCCACGTGCTTCAGATCGTGGGTGATGTGGCGGGAGAAGCGGCAGTCGGCCTTGAGCGCCGGCGGGCGGGTGACGCCGCGGCGGAGTTCCTCGGCGTGAACCTCCTGGTAGTCGCGGATCAGGTGGGCGTAGTCGGCGGCGGCGGCGGGGCCGAGGTCGGCGTAGCGCGGCTCGCCCTCGTCGAAGAAGAACCGCTCGTCGTGCTTGCCGTCGATGTTCCGGTGCGTGACGCACACCCACCCGCGGCACCACCGGGCCTCGTCCCAGTCCGACTGCCCGGCCCGCTGGCGGCCGGGGCGGAAGGTCGTCGGCGGGCGGGTCGGGCGGTCGGGGCCGACGTGAACCGCCTCGACGTTCCAGAACCGGAACCGCTGGTGCTGCCACGGGCCGACGAACGCCCACCCGGCGTCGCCGTGGCGCAGGGCCGCGGCGTTCGGCACGTTCCAGTCGCGGTTGTACATGGCCACGCACGCGGCCGGCACCGGGGCGCCGTTCGCCGGGCGGCCGTCCGCCGCGAGGGGGGTGGTGCCGGCCAGCACCCGCGCCCGCAGGCCGCCGGCGTGGGCCTCGACCCGCACCGGGACGGTGATCAGCCCGGACTGCGCCGGCGGGCGGAGGCCGAGCCGGCGGGCGTGTCCCCCGGCGGTGTCGGGGTCGAACGGGAAGACGCCGAACCGGGAGTTGGTGACGGCCTCGAACGCCGCCCGCAGCGCCCCCCGGACCGACGACGACGCCAGCCGCGGCCGGTCGCCGTCCTTCCGAACCGCGAACGTCTTGTGCCCCTTCTTCTGCCCGGCCGGCACGCCGTCCTGGTTGCACTCCTCCACCGTCGTCGGGTCGGTGTCGCAGACCAGCAGCGGCGTCTCGGTGGTCAGCCGCACGCGGACGGTGCCCGAGTACCGGCCGGGCTCGTAGCGGGCGTGCCCGGCCGGGGGGCCGTCGGCCAGTTCGCCGGCGAACGACGTGCGGTCCTTGAGCGGGAGGAAGTAGTACGGGTGGGCGAACACGTCCGGCTTCAGGGCCGGTGCCGCCGCGGCGGCCGTCCGCGGCGGGGCGGCGGGGACGTACTCCTTCCCGCGGTAGCGGACGCCGACCGGCTGGTCGCCGCTCAGGTCGTACTCCACCTCGTAGCTGCCGGCCGCCTTCTCGGCCTGGATGTCCTTCGACAGCTCGGCCCACGGGGCCGTCTGCGGCTGGCCCTTGGCGTTCGTCCGCCGCGAACGGAGGTAGTGCTTCAGCCGGCCGTTCTTGTCCACCTCGACGTCGAGGAAGTCCGGGTGGAACGACGACGCCGGCGCCGCTCCGGCGGGTGCGGGCCGCGGCTCGCCCAGGGTGCGGCGGAGCCAGTCCCGGCCGGCGTCGCACAGGGTCGCTTCGGCCGCGCCGTACCCCTTTGCCGCGCCGAACCCGACCGGCACGTCGCCGCGGCACACGTCGCGCAGGGCCGCGGCCAACAGCTTCTCGGCGGTCGGGTGGAGGCCGGCGGTGTCCAGCACCAGGGTGGTGCGGAGGGTCGGGCGGTCGGCGAAGGTGGCGTCGAACTTCGCCCCGTCGGCGGCCCCGCCGGTGAACCGGTCGATCGCCACGAAGTCCTGGTGGCGGAAGGCGCACCGCCCGACCTCCGCGAACTCGGTGAGCGTCAGCCGGGTCCGCCGGCCGGTGTGCCCGAACAGCGTCTCGATCGGGCCGCCGGGTATCGGCTTCGCGTTCGGGTCGCCGCTGGCGGCGGGGTCGGCGGAGCGGAGGAGGAACTCGGCCCGCTGCCGCAGCGCCCCGCGGAACGAACTCGCGGGGAGCCACACCGACCCGTCGGCCCGCCGCAGCGGCGTGAAGTTGGTGCGACCGTCGTCCACGTCCGGTTGCTTCGCCCGCGACGGGTCGTTCACCAGGAACGGCCCGCGGAACGCCAGCGTCAGCTCGAAGCGGTGGTGAGTCGGCGCGTCGGCGGGGGTCGGCCCGCCCGCCGTGACGGCGTTCGGCGTCCAGCGCACCCGACCCCAACCGTCGGCCCCGTTCGCCCCGAACTGGTACGGGTGGCTGGCGTGCGCGGCCCCCTCCGCGAGGACGGCGTGCAGGAACGCGCGCTCGCCGGCCGACAACCGGGTGTCGTCGATCTCGACCCGGAACGACACGCCCTCG
>DASPHQ010000331.1:0-4062 GCA_035629595.1 Urbifossiella sp.
CCTCGGGTGGGTCGTGGGCGAACGACCGGGAGGATGCCGACCGCGGGTCAAAGCGCAAGGGTAAAAGTGACAATCCGAGAGGACCGGTCGAACCAGCGATCCCCCGCGAAGCGGGTTAGTTCAACCAGTGGTTAGATTGCGGCTTCGCAATCTATCACATCCCGCGACCGACGGGGCTCCGACGGCAGCAAGTGCCACACCCCGAACGACTTCCGCCACTATCCGGCCCCGCCGCCTTCGCAATCTATCCTGATAACGTACCTTGCGAAGGCCTACTCCGCGTCGAGCGGGCTCTGCACCCCCCGGCCCCCCTTGTTCAGCACGTGCGTGTAGATCATCGTCGTCTCCACGTTCGCGTGCCCCAACAATTCTTGAATGACTCGAATGTCGTACTTCGCCTCCAGCAGGTGCGTCGCGAAGCTGTGCCGGAAGGCGTGGCTCGTCGCCCGCTTCGTCAGCCCCGCCGCCCGCACCGCGCCCGTCACCGCCCGCGACAGGGCCGACTCGTGCGCGTGGTGCCGCCGCTCTTCCCCGCTCCTGGGGTCGATCGACAGTCTACCCGACGGGAACACCCACTGCCACTTGTACTCGGCCGACGCGTGCGGCAGCTTCCGGGCCAGCGCCTCCGGCAGCCACACCCGCCCGCGGCCCGCCGCCAGGTCCGCCTCGTGGACCCGCCGCACCTCGTCCAGCTGCAGCAGCATCCGCGGCCGGACGGCTTCCGGGAGCATCGTCCGCCGGTCCTTCCCGCCCTTGCCCATGCGGACCGTCACCTCCTTCCGGTCGAGGTCGATGTCCTTGACCCGCAGCCGGAGCACCTCCAGCAGCCGCAGACCGCTGCCGAACATCAGCTCGCACATCAGCCGGTACGGGTCGGGGAGCTTCAGCAGGACGGCGGTCACCTCCGGCCGGGTGAGGACGACCGGCGCGGCCCGCCGGCGGGCGGCCCGGACGACGCCGGCGATCTTGCCCGGCTCGGCCCCGAGGACGTGCCGGTACAGGAACAGCAGCGCGCTGAACGCCTGGTTCTGGGTGCTGGCGCTCACCTCCCCGTCCACTGCCAGGTGGGTCAGGAAGGCGGTCACCTCGGCCGCCCCCATCGTGTCGGGGTGGCGCTTGTCGTGGAACAGGACGTACCGGCGGACCCAGTCGGCGTAGGCCCGCTCGGTCCGGATCGCGTAGTGGCGGACTCGGAGGGCGTCCCGCACACGGTCGAGCAGCCGTCGCGGGGGCGGGCCGCCGGCCGGCGGGGCCGGGGGCGCGGCCGCGGCGGGCGCGGCGGGCGCGGCCACCGGGGGTGGTCCGCCCGGGGGCGGAGCCGGGTCGCGGTATCGGACGACCTCGACCGGCACCCCCGCCTTCCGCGCCCGGGCGATAGCGTCGGCGGTGCCGGGGCTAGCGCCGTCCCAGAAGAACACGGCCAGAGCGCACCCGGCGACCATCTCCCGGTTGCGGATCGGGCCGGCGGCCCGGCCGTGCGTGTTCCAGTCGGGCACGAACCGCTCGACCGGCAGCCCGCGGGCGGCCGCGTACCGCTCGCCGAGCAGGTCGGCCCCGCCGGCCCCGCCCGAGACGACCGCCGCCGGGCCGCGGCCAACGAGGAGGCGATCGAGGGTGGCGCACAGGAGCGGGAAATCGGCGAAGGCTCGGGAGCCGGCGACCAGGACGCGGAACGGGGGCGAGGCGGCCACGGCGACCTCACGTCGGGGGGACAGACGACCGGCCACGCGGGCGCGGCGCGGGGCGGGAGGCTGGGCTGTGCTGGTCACAATCGTGCTGCGGTCCACGACCGCGGGTCGTGCGGGCACCGACAGCAGCCGACGCACCGGCCGCAGCCGTGGTATTCAGCTCGGCAGTCGCACGAGTCGAGGGAGTGGCCGAGCCTGACCTCGCAGCACCAGAACCGGATCACGACGGCACCCTGGGCGGCAATGACACCCGTTAGCAATCCGGCGCTTATTCTGCGCGACCATGCGGCGGGCCGCAACTGGCGATCGTGAAGATCGGGCCGGCGGGGCGGTCGTCGAGCCCCGAGGTTGCCCCGTCGTGGTGTCGCCTCGGCCGGCCGGGCGTACCGGCTACGATGGAGGCTCCCCACGACCCACCCCAGACCGGGACCACTGATGACGACCCCCGCCAAGGCCGAGGCCAACCGCCGCAACGCCCGCAAGTCCACCGGCCCGCGGACGCCGGCCGGCAAGCTCGTCGTGGCTCGTAACGCGGTCACCCACGGGGTGTTCGCCCACATCGCGGTCGTCCCCGGGGAGAACCCCTACGACTGGGACCAGCACCGAGCCGGCATCCTGGCATCGCTCGCCCCGGTCGGGCTGCTGGAGGTGACGCTGGCCGAGCGCGTCGCGCTGCTTCTGTGGCAGATGGCCCGGCTCGGCCGCTACCAGGCGGCGGCCCTCACCGCCGCCGTCGAGGACGCCGGCCTCCCGGTCACCGACGACGAGTTGCTGGCCGCCGCCTTCCACCCGCCCGGGGCGAAGGACGACGACCACCTCAAGGTGACCGCCCAGAACCTGCGCATGGCACGGACGAACCACGTCGAGGTCCTCGCCGCGGCCGACCTGCTGCGGGGGCTCGGCGACGCCGGGCCTGGATCGGTCCGGGGCGACCTGGCGGTGGCCGTCCTCGGGTGGGCGGACGACACCACCCGGGACTACCCCTTCCGGCGGTCGTGGCCGCTCTACAGCACCGAGCCTGAGTTCTTAGCGCGCCTCGGGGTGGCGGGGGAGCCGCGGGTGGTGACGTGGACGGCGGACCAGGTGCGGGCCGGGCTCGACTACTACGCCGGGGTGGCGGGGGAGGCGCTGGCGGTGTTCCGGGGCAACGTCCTGGCGGCGATCGACGGCCGGGTGGCGGCGCTGGAGCGGCTGGTGCGGCGGCTTGAGGCCGAGGAGCCGGCGCTCGTCCGGCGGGCCGAGGGCGGGCGAGCGCGGGCGGCGGACGCAGCGCTGCTCCCGCCGGAGGGGGTGGCCGACCGGGTGATGAAGTACGAGAAGCACCTGCACGGGCTGGTGATGTCCACCTTGCACGAGTTGGAGCGGCTCAAGTCCCGCCGCGCGGGCCGGTTCGTCCCGCCGCCGATGGTGGCCGACCTGAACGTGACTGTGACCGGGGGATGAGCCCGGTGGGTTTGTTTTTCCGCAGGCGGCTCACACCCGGGCGTCGGCCTCGCGACGGGGAACGGCGTCAAGCGGGGTGATGGTGGTGATGGTGGCGATCGTTCGGACAGGGTCGGTGCAAGTAGGTTCTCCCGCGATCAACCCCCACCGGCATTCACGAGCGCCAGGACCGCGCGCCGTAGATGGTCGGGAAGCGTCGGCCACAACCGAACAACACGGTCGAGATCAGGGTCCGTAGGCATCGTCGGTTCGGGCGGAGTTGTGCAACCAGCGTGCAACCCAACGATGGCGGAGTGCGAAGTGGAAGGGAATGCTAGGGGATTCTGTGCGCCGTCAGGGGACTGTCGATCCGGTGGTTGCGGGTTCGAGTCCCGTCGTCCTCGTTAAGTGAAAGCCCTGCAAGCCAGCACTTGCGGGGCTTCTTCGTTTTCGGTGGTTCCAGCCAGCATCCTGTTTGCCCCAGCAGGACTGCGCCCGGCGCTGAAGGTGCTTCTCCTGCCGGACCCGGCGGGTGTGACGAGTCGTGGCGCCACCACCATCAACGGTCCGACTGCTACGAGCGCGCCGGCCGGCCCCGGCGGCCCCGCCCCGGGCTACTGCTGCCGGTCCAGGACGCGGGTCAGGGTCTCGACCACCCGCTCGCGGACCGGCCGCCGCCGCCACTCCTCCAGCGTCACCCGGTGGCTCCGGGCCAGGTCGCGGGCGAAGTCCGCGTCCAGCCGGGCCGCGAACCCCGGGTCCCGGACGGCCAGGTTCACCTCGTCGTTGTGCCCGAACGACCGGGTGTCGAAGTTCGTCGACCCGACCACGGCCCACACCCCGTCCACCACCAGCGCCTTGGCGTGCATCATGGCCGGCTCGAACTCGTGGATCTCGACCCCGGCTTCGAGCAGCTCGCCGTAGACCCGGCGGCTGGCCCGCCGGGTCATCG
>DASPHQ010000332.1:0-12053 GCA_035629595.1 Urbifossiella sp.
TAACCGGGAAAACTTGTCGCACTCCCGCGGACCACCGGGAACATCGTTCGGAGGCACCGATGGCCGCGTTCCACACCCGAACCGACGACCACCCGCTGCCGGTGTCCCGGCCGCACCCGCTGTCCGCCGAGGCGTTCGCCAAGTCGTTCGGCGAGCCGCTCGCCAGTACCCTCGACCTCGACACCTGGCGGCAAGGCGTCGATCTGGTCCGCGAGTACGCCCGCATCGACCGCGAGATCGCCGAGGCGGTCGAGTTCGAGACGGAGCAGCACGACCAGGTCCGCGAGCAGGTGATTTCCCGGCTGTCGTTCCTGAACGACGACCTCCCCGAGGCCGGCCGCTACGAGGTGACGCCGGACCAGCTCCGCGACGTCCACCGCGGGCTGCTGTTCAACGGTGGCGTCGAAGCGTGCGACGGCACCCACCAGCGGCACGACTCGCTGGCCCTCACCATCCACCAGATCGGCGTCTGCCTCGTGTCGTACACGGGGAACCAGGGGAGCTGGAGCACCCGCCTGTTCCGCCGCGACCTCCGCGAAGACCTCGGCGACCCGGTCGAGAACATGCTCGCGCTGCTGGAGCGGCGCAAGCACCGCGCCGGCCTCAACCAGCCGGACCGCCGCGACGGCCTCACCGAACTCGCCGAGCGCGCCGTGATGAGTTTTGCGGAGATGGACGTGCTGCGGAACCAGGCCACCGCCGTGTGGCGGATGGGGCACGGCATGCCGGCCCCGTACCAGCTGCTCGGCGGCGCCGGCAACCCCGACGTGGCCGTCCGCTCGGTGGCGCTGCTGCGCGACTTCATCGAGGGACACCGCAAGTTCGTGTTCGTCTCCAGCGAGGGGCAGGACCGCGAGTACCTCACCCTCGGGCAGGCGCTCCGGCCGCTCGAGTACATCGTCGTCGGCACCCTCGACGAGAAGATCGACCGCTTCGTCAGCGGCATCAGCTTCTCGTCGAAGGCCACGGTCGACGCCACCTGGGACGGCGAGCGCGTCAGCACGCAGGAACTCGTCACCCGCTTCCGCGACGTGGTCGCCCCGCAGGTGCTGTTCGGCGTGTTCCGGGCGTCGCGGCTGGCGCCGCCGCAGGTCTTCTACGCCCACCGCGACCACTTCGAACTGGCCGCGGCCGTCGCCCTCGCCGACAGCGTCCTGCTGCCGCAGCGCGGCTTCCCCATGCTCATCGACCTCGCCGACCGCACGTGCAACGGCGTCTACGGCGGCGGCAGCCTGAAAGAGATCGCCGACACCGCCTACGCCCGCGTCGGGGCCGGGCTCCGCTTCGGCAGCGAACGGACCAACCGGCCCCGGTAACCCGAGGAACGCCCCCATGACCCCGCTCAACGGCTCCCGCCTCCGCGACCAGCTCGCCGCCGACACTCTCACCGCCGGCGGAGCAATCGTCGCCGACCCCGCCGACGAGGGCTCCGTCGGCCGCACCCTGTTCGACCTCCCCGGCAGCACCGACCTCACGGTCACGGTCGTCGTCCCGAAGGAGCGCGTGAAGGACGTGCCGTCGCAGGCGCTGGTGCGGATCCGCAGCCGGGCCGACGGGCGGACGTACCTCGGCGTCGTCGCCGCGGGGCCGTTCGCCGAGCCCGACGGCCTCAAGGGCGACTCGCCCATCCTCACCGCCGTCGCCACCCACGGCGGCGACTACCTCCCGCCGTACCACGGCCGCGTCCACGTCACCCTCCTCGGCGAGGAACTCGACGCCGACACGCTGGTGCCGCCGCGCCTGCGGCCGCTGCCGAACAGCACCGTGTTCGTCCTGTCGGACGCCGAATCCGGCCGCGTGCTGAAGTGCGAGGGCGACATCCGCCTTGGCCTCGCGGCCGGGCACGAGGGCGTCGAGGTGCGGATTCCGTCGGAGAAGAAGGCCGTGCTGCCGCGGCACACGGCGATCCTCGGCACCACCGGCGGCGGCAAGTCCACGACGGTCGCCGGGTTCGTCAAGCAGGCGGCCGACGCCGGCGTCGCGGTCGTGCTGCTCGACGTGGAGGGCGAGTACGTCCACCTCCACGAACCGACCGACCACCCGGGGATGACGAAGGCACTGGCCGCGCGCGGGATCGCGCCGGCGGGCTTGAAGCCGGGGTCGATGAGCGTCTACCATCTCGTCGGCCGCGGCACGGCGAACCCCGACCACCCCGACTGCCGAGAATTCACCCTCCAGTTCGCCCGGCTGTCGCCGCACGCCATGGGCGAGATTCTGAACCTGTCGGACGCCCAGGTCGAGCGATACTGGAAGGCCTACGAGATCACCAAAGAGGTGATGCGCGAGCTGGAGCTATTCCCGGTGAAGGAGGACGCCGAGCAGCAGCGTATGGCGCTGGAGTTGGACGAGTTCGAGCGCGGGTACCCGCGGATGACGCTGTCGCTGCTGATGGACGTGGTCGGGGCGTGCATGGCTCGGGCCGAGCCGAAGGGAGAGAAGAAGGCGTCGCGGAAGGCTGCCGGGGACGAGGACGACGGGCCGTCGCTGGCGCTCGACCCGTTCACCCCGGTCTTGAAAGACTCGAAGGGGCTCGGGGTGCTGACGAAGCGCGTCCACGCCGCCAACCCGCCCGGAAACGTCATGTCGTGGCGAGCGCTGCTGGGCAAGCTCGCCCGGCTGAACCGGCTGAAGGTGTTCCACACGGAGCCGGACCGTGGATCCCGGCCCGACCCGACCCGGCCGCTCCCGATGAAGTACGCGAACCTGTTGCAGCCCGGCCGGGTGTCGGTCGTGGACCTGTCGGACACCGGGCATTCAGAGCTGAACAACCTCGTTATCGCCGACATCCTCCGCGGGTTGCAGGAGGCCCAGGAGGAGGCGTACGAGCGCTACGAGCAGGCGGTGAAGCGCGGCGAGAGCCCGCCGCAGCCGCGGGTGCTGGTGGTGATCGAGGAGGCGCACGAGTTTCTGAGCGCCGAGCGGATCGACAAGATGGACACGCTGTTCCAGCAGGTCGCGCGGATCGCCAAGCGCGGGCGGAAGCGGTGGCTCGGGCTGTGCTTCGTGACGCAGCTACCGGGGCACCTGCCGAAGCAGGTGCTGGGCCTCTGCAACTCGTTCGTGCTCCACAAGCTGACCGACCCGTCGGTGGTGTCGGTGCTGAAGCGGACGGTGCCGGGCGTCGAGGACGCACTGTGGGACCGGCTGCCGGCGCTGGCGGCGGGGCAGGCGATCGCCAGCTTCCCGCACCTGACGCGGCCGCTGCTGGTGAGCGTCGATCCCGCGCCGGGAAAGCTGCGAATGGTGGATTGACTTCTTCTTCCGCCGCTTGCGGCGTTGCAATGCGATGCAACGCCGCAAGCGGCGAACCCAGACCCCTGTACCCCCCGAGGTTCCCCCATGATCACCGCCCTCGCGGCGGACCCGGTCCCGGTCCGCGCGCTGAACCAAGTCACATACTGCCCCCGGCTGTACTACCTCCAGTACGTCGATTCCGTGATGCCGACCAACGAGCACGTCGAGGGCGGGCTGTTCGACCACCGCCGCGTCGACGACCCCGCCCTCGCCGGCCGGCCGCGCGCCGCCCGCAGCGCCGTCACCACCCGCGGCGTCGCCATCACCTCGACCGTACTCGGCCTCGTCGGCGTGCTCGACGTGGTCGAGGAGAAGAACGGCGAGCGCTACCCGGTGGAGACGAAGCACGGCAGCGGCCCCCGCGACGACGACGGCAACCCCCGCGTCTGGGACAACGACGCCGTGCAGCTGTGCGCCCAGGCGCTGCTGCTGGAGGAGCAGAGCGGCCGGCCGGTGCCGCGCGGGTTCCAGTACTACGCGGGCAGCCGCGAGCGCGTCGAGGTGGCGTTCACCCCCGAGCTGCGCGAGCAGACCCGCGCCGCCGTCACCCGCTGCCGCGAACTGTCGGTGCTCGACGCGCCGCCGCCGCCGCTCCCGGCCGAACACCGCAACCGCTGCTTCGGCTGCTCCCTCGCCCCGGTGTGCCTGCCGGAGGAGACGCTGTTCGAGATCGCCCGGCCGGCCGCGGGCGACGACGCCGGCGAGGTCGCCGACATCCGCCGCGTCATCCCCGGCAGCGACGACGGGGCGGTCGTGTACGTGCAGGAGCCCGGCAGCTACGTCGGCAAGCGGAGCGAGCACCTCGTTGTGAAGAAGGACGGCCACGAGACGCACCGCGTGCCGATGCACGCCGTCCGGCAGGTGGTGGTGTTCGGCAACGTGCAGGTTTCGACGCAGTGCCTCGAAACGCTGGTGAGCAACGACGTGCCGGTGATGTACCTGACCGGCTACGGCCGGTTCATCGGGGCGTTCCAGCCGCCGCCGGCGAAGAACGTCGGGCTCCGCGAGGCGCAGTACAAGCGGTTCGACGATCCCGCGGTGCGGCTGCAGCTGGCCCGCGCCGTGGTCCGGGCGAAGCTGAGCAACCAGCGGGCGCTCTTGATGCGGAACGTCCGCGGTGGCGAGGCGCGCGGGTCGGACGAGCCGGCGGCGCGCGACCTGTGGAGCCTACTCCGCGGCCTCGACGACGTGACCTCGGTCGAGAGCCTCCTCGGCAACGAAGGCCAGGGGGCGGCGCTGTACTTCGCCGAGTTCGGCCGGATGCTGAAGGCGCCGCCCGGCGGCGGGTTCGACTTCACCAGCCGCAACCGCCGCCCGCCGCGCGACCCGGTGAACGCCCTGCTCGGGTTCGCCTACGCGCTGCTGGCGAAGGACTGCTTCGCGGCCGCGTGTACCGTCGGGTTCGACCCGTACAAGGGGTTCTTCCACCAGAGCCGGCACGGCAAGCCGGCGCTGGCGCTGGACCTGATGGAGGAGTTCCGGCCGGTGATCGCCGACAGCGTCGTGTTGTCGCTGGTGAACACGGAGGCGGTGACGCCGGCCGACTTCGTGCGCTGGGGCGACGCCTGTCAGCTGACGGAGGCGGGGCGGCGGGCGTTCTTCCGGGCGTACGAGGGGCGGCTGGCGACGGAGGTGACGCACCCGGTGTACGGCTACCGGATGACGTACGCCCGGATGCTGGAGGTGCAGGCGCGGATGCTGGCGGCGTTCGTGCGCGGGACGACGCCGGGGTACACCGGGTTCACGGTGCGGTGATGGACTCGTACCTGGTGTGCTACGACATCTCCGACCCGAAGCGGCTGCGGAAGGTGGCCCGCGCCTGCGAGGACTACGGCTACCGTCACTCGACTTCCCACCGTCACCCACCGTCGCCCATCGTGCTGGGAATCCTAGCACTTCTCTCCCGGCCAGTTCCCACCGTCACCCACGGTTACCCACCGGCTAGAGTGGGCGTAAGGTGGGCAGAAACCACAGCCACACCTTGACCCGGCAGACTTGAAAAGGGTTTGCCGCGGATCAGCACCCCATTCGGATCAGTTGCGCCTCGGCCCGCTCCGACGCCCGGCGCCTCGCCGTCGGCGTCCGCTCCAGTGCCACCGGCTCCGGGTTCAGCGCCGCCAGGAACCGGTCGCAGGCTTCCGCGCTGGTCACCCACCGCCAGCCCTTCTTGGCGGTCTCCAACGACACCAGCACCCCGCCCGGCCCTTTCACCCCGATCGTCTGCCAGCGGCGAACGGTGGGTGGCGTTACCCGGAACCGGGCTGCGGCCTGGGGGATGGAGAGTTGCTGCTCGCGCAGGACTAGGGGGAGGGCGGCGGGAATCGTGACCACGGGTTACCCTCCTGACAGCGGACGACGTAGGGGGCGTCAGCCGGTCGCCTCGCCCGCGACGACGAGCCGCGCGGCGAAATACTCTCTGGCCGACACCTTGCTCACCACCACCCGCCGCCCCTGCCGCGCGACGATCAGTTCCCCCGCGGCGACCAGTCGCTCGACCTCCCGCTTACTGATGCCCAGGAACTCCGCCGCGGCCGCGATACTCATCGCGCCGTCCGCCGCCAGTCGGGTCGCGCGAGACACTTCCGCCGGCTCGGGGTGGCGGGCCAGTATCGCCCGCAGCTCGCGCAGCTGGGACTTGATCTCGGCCAGGTCGGCGTCGCTGATGACGGTGAAGGTGAAGGATTGGCTCACAGAAGTCGTCTCGCGTCCCTGCGGCGAGCGAAGGGCGGGGCCGGTCGAGTCCCTTGCACGCGGCACCTTGCCGCGAACCTCTCTCCCGGCCCGCCCCCGTTCTCACGAGCCCACACGGCCCAACTCCACGCGCAGCCGACGGACACCCGCCGCGCCCTCGGCCCGGTACACCGCTACCTCGTCCGCGTACGTCAGCCGTGTAGCACCTTTCCCACGCCGGCCCGGGGGGCGGGCATCCGTGAATAGCCCGCTGGCGTACAGTAGGCCGACCGTCCCGACACTCCGACCGAGCAGCCGGGCCACGTCCGCCGTGTGGAGCACCTCTACCGGCACGCTCAGCCGGGCCACCATCGCCGTCAGGCGGTGGAGCTGGGCCTTGATGTCGGCCACGTCGTCGGCGGTCGCGGGGGCGGCGGTCACGACGAACCCCGTTGCTGCCCAGTGCGAAGGAAAAGAGGCGGGCCAGGTCGCCCGACAGCCCGTGTGGCAACGCACCCCACGGAAGCACTCCTGGCCCGCCCACCGGGATCATCGGCCGGCGGCGGTCAGGGTCCGCGGTCGGGTCGTTGGTTCGGACGGCGGGCGTCCGGGGTGGAGGTGGCGCGGACGGCAAACACGGTATACTTCAAGCATGAATCAGCCTACCCGACTCCGTGACCTCATGCTCATGGAACACGCTAGGAGATTGAATCCGTGCGCGGGGGAACTTGCCTGTACGGCGGTCGCTGTGGTGAATCAGTTCCGGGCCGCAGGCGTACATGATCCTCGGACAGTTGCCCCTGGCAGGTGGGGATGGGCCGTCAACTCGGCCGTCGGCTCCCTTATGTACATGGTGAAGGAACTCGCCGCGTTTGCCACGTTTGACGAGATGGCAGACGTGTGGGCGCGGCTGGGGGAAGGCGAGGCAGTCGGACCGAAGCACGCCGAATTCGTGGAAAAGGTTCGTGCCGTGGTGGCGGTTGCGCCGGTACATGTGGAGCCGACCGAGACCACAAGGGTCCGCGACGAGGGTGTTGAGCAACCCGTGTTGGCCGCAGTGCTTGACCTGGGGAGGTGGCAGATCGAGAACAGTCAATCGCCGACCGGCTGACCACACCCGGCCGCAACAGTTACCCCACCCACCACCGGAACGCCAGCCCGGAGACGGCCTCGGCGACATGACAGAAGGCCACGAGGCGGCCGAACGTCTCGTCGCCTATCGTGATGGTGCGACCGCTCACTTCTTCTTCCCCTTCGGCTTCTCCTCTTCGGCCGGCGGCGCGAACGGCTCCGGCTCGCGCTTCGGCGGGTACGCCAGATGCCGGCGCATGGCGTCCTCAAGCTCGAACCGGAACGTCGTCCCGTTCGCCTTGCACTTCGCCTCGAACGCGGCCAGCAGGCCGGTTTCCAGCTCGACCATCTTCGCCCGCTTCTCGCCCATGCCGCACCTCCTGACATCAGTGTAGCAGGCGGTATTGAAAAAATCTAGGTGCTGGGCTTGTTTCCGGTATTAACCGGGTCTATACTTAATCTACACCCGCCCGACGGGTGCGACCGACCCGAGGAAGATCATGGCGACCCACATCCGCACCTGGCCCGGCTCCGGCTGCATCACCCTGACCGACATGACCAACGCCGGGAAGCGCGGCAAGACGTGCCGCACGGTCCGCCTGTCGGTGCCGTCGTGGGGCGGGTGGGCTCACCGCCTGAACTGCGTCGGCTACGACGCCGCCCGCGAGTGCGCCGAGACGCTGGCCGCGACCCTCACCCCGGGCACCGTCGCCACGGACTTCGACGACGTGGCCGGCGTCGCGCTGTTCGAGCTGGCGAAGGCCCGGACCGCCGGCGCGAACTCCGCCCTGGTCGAGGCCCACGAGGGCGCGATCCGCGGCGTGGATGCCCCGCGGCAGGCGCTGACGGCCGGGGTCGATGGGGTGTGGTCGGCGAGCGCGACCGAGGGGGGCGTTTGCCTCCGCGACCTGAACGACGTGAACCAGTGGACCGAGATCACGCCGAGCAGCAAGCAGACCGCGGCCCGCGCCTACGAGCTGGCCCGGAAGGTGTGGGACCGGGTGGCCGTCGCCCCGACCCGCTACGAGGCCAGCAAGATTCTCACCGCGGCCGGGTGCAAGCTGCACGGCTTCTGCGGCATGGACTGACCGCCGCCCCTCTCTCGCCCCGGGCCGATCGGCCCGGGTGGTCAATCTATGAGAAATGTAGACTCAGTATAGACGAATGACCTACACCCGGTCTATACTGTTTCTACACCCGCAACGGACGGGTGACACGCGGGAGGGTGACAGGGATGAACGTGATTTGCCCGAAGTGCCTGAAGGACGAGACGGTGACGGTGGACGTGAACGACGGGGACACGCTGCACTGCAACGGGTGCGACGAGGAGTTCACCGTCGGCGACGTGCGGGGGCTGGTGGACAGCTGGGCGAAGGTGCTGCCGTGGCTCGAAGCCCACCCGGCCCGGACGACGGAGCCCGCCGCGGCCTGAGCCGCGACACACGCCCCGGCCGCGCGGCCGGGGCTCTACCCGGGGGACAGGATCATGGAAGGCGTCGTGGTGGTGGCGGTGCTGAAGGCGGCGTGGGACGCCCTCATCGGGCCGGTCGTTACCACGCTCGCGGCCGAGTACGTCGTGCGGCGCATCCGCAGGCGGCGGCTTGCCGGGCACGGTGGACCGGCCGGGGCCGTCCGCTGACGGTCGGGGCGTTCGCACCTCGACCGGTTCACCCCTTACGCCGCCGATCGGTGTGCGTCGGGATGCCGGCGTTCGTCCGCCGGGACCGCACCGCCCCGACCGTCCGCCCGATCCTTGCCGCCAGGTCCGCGTCAGTCATCGTCCCCAGCAACGCATCCTGTTCCGCCGTCCACCCGGTCGCTTCCCACCTGGGCGGCGGCCGGCGCCCCGCCGCCTTTGCCGCCGCGGCCCGGGCGTCGCACGCTGCCTCGGACAGAGGCACACCGCGCACGGCGTCCGCCCCGGCCGCGCTGTTCCGGCGCTGCGTCAGCCGGTCGCCGCGGGTGCGGACGTGACCCGGCCCCGGGACGAACGCCCGCCGCCACTTCCACACCACGCGGGTGCCGACGCCGAACCAGTGCTTCACCGCGGCCGCGCTCTCGGTCCGAACCGCCCGCTCCAACTCGCGGGTGACGATCAGCCCCGGGGCGCTGCGGATGCCGACCTGGACGCCACGCGGCCACGACAGCAGCGCGTCGGTCCAGGACGTGACCCGGCACCACGCGCGGCGGGAGCGGCAGTAGAGGCGGGCGCCGGCCCGGGCGGGCGGCGGGGTGTAGGTGTCGAGGAGTGGCGGGGCGGTCACGGTTGCCCCTCGCGGTTTCGCCGTCGCGCCCGGTCCTGCTCCTGGAGCCGGGCGGCGAATGCCGGGTCGGCCGCCTTCCGCTTACGCCGGGCGGCGACCATCCACTCCCGGCGGCCGGGCTTGTTCGCATAGCTCCGCGCGGCCCGCCCGTCAGTTCGGGTTCTTGAGCCTGAGAATTTCCTCCGCGGTGGTCGGGGCCGCGGACGGGGTGCGGTACAGGTGGTGACTCTTGCCGTCCTTCGCCACCGCGAGCGTGACGACGGCGGGCAGCGGGGTCGCCCCCAACTCCACCGGGAGACTCGCCACCGCCTCCGACACAGTGAAGTCCTTGACCGTGTGGCCCTCGGCCCGGAGTTGCGTCCACCCGGGGTTTTGCATGAGCATGATGAAGGCCGGGGTCGCGGGACCGTCGGGGCGGACGACCACGAAATAGAGCTTGGGTGAAACCGGCTCTTTAGAGTCGGTCACCTTCGGGTCCGGGTTTTTGGGGTTCGGCGGCGGCACGGCCTTTTCGCCGAACGTGACCGTGTCGTCCACATCCTCGAACTTCTCGGTCTTGAAGTTGATGATGTACCCGCGGACCGAGTACGTCTTGCCGGCCTCGCCGGCGAAGAGGAACCGGCCCGGGTCGAGCCCGTCGGCCTTCTGCGGCGGCGCGGGGGTCACCCGCACCTTCACGATGTCGCCGCACTCCACCTTGTACTTCAGGTCGGCGAACCGGCCAGCGGGGATCGTGTGGTCGGCGGCGAACCCGGCCGACGCGGCAAGGAACAGCAGCGCGGACAGCAGCAGTTTCATGGGGCTCCGGGGGACCGGTCCAACGGGGCCGTGCCGCCCCCGCCCTTCGGGGGAAGCCGCGGCTTCCGCTGTTACTCGTTTACGAACTCCGACTCCGGGAGGACGAAGTAGAACTTGCCTCCTGAACGGATATACGGAGCGACCGGCCCGGGCCGGACAGGAAATCCGACCGCTTGACCGCCGGCCGCGCCGGCCGCCCAGCCGGACACCAAGTCCGGTCCGACGAAGGCCGGTCCGTCGTCGAGCGCCCCGCCGTTCGTCGTCCAGCCGACCGCGCTCGCGTTCCCGGTCGCCCCTCAGCAGTTCGTCCAGCCCTCAGCCGTCCAGCCCTTCGCCGTGCCGGCCATGCCGTCCGCGGCGAGTATCCCCAACGCCCGCACCACGGCCGACTCCGAGGTTCAGGCGTTGCGCCGCGAGGTCGAGGCGCTGAGGGCGAGCCAGGAGCGGATTGTCGCCATGCTCAGCAGCCTCACCGACCGGCTGCCGCCGACGGTGACGACCGCGCCGCGGCCCAAGCCGTAGCCGAACGAGAGCGGCCCGGGGACTCACCTCCCCGGGCCGCGTTTCTGTAGCCAAGTTATCGCCGATCAATTCCCAAGCTTCACCAGCACCAACACCACCCGGGCCACCACGGGCACGGAGCGCCCGTCCACGTCAGCCCTTCGGGTGCGGGTGCTGGTCGAGGGGCCGGTGGTCCGCGGTTCGCTGGTCGATCTCGTGGACGAGCCGGGTGAGGCCGGTCAGCGTCTCGGTCATCTGGCCCATCGCGTCCCCGATCCGCCGGAACGCCCGTGCCTTCCGGCGCTCCGACTTCGCGTCCGCCGCCGCCCGCTCGGCGTCGGCCTTCACCCGCGCCTCGGCGTGAATCTTGTCGCGCTCGCTCAGGTACCACGCGAGCACGCGGGCGCCGCCGGCCAGCCCACCGGCCAGCCCCACGCTCAGGGTGCCGGCGGCGCCGAGCAGGTCGGCGCCGCTCACCTGGATCAGCACGGCGTCGGCGAACAGCATCGGCTCGGCTCCGGTGCGGGTCGGCCACGGGGCGTATCCCTTCGACCAACTCCCGTTCAGGTCTCGGCTAGACCAGCGTATTATGAAGGGTACGCCGGCCGCACTTTCGCCCGCCCACCCACGGGAGTCCGCTTTGAGCGGTGCCGCCCAACTTGTGCCCCTGTTCCGGTACGCCGACGTGCCGGCCGAGCATCACGAATGGCTCCGCCGCCGGGCGGAGGACGTAACCGCCACCGCCTACCGCGTCGTCTGCGACTACGTCCGCATCGGTCAGATCCTCGCCGAGGTCGCGGAGCGGCTCCGCCGGCGGCGCCTGTTCCGGGCGTGGGTGGACGCCTTCTGCCCGTTCGGCCGGGCCTACGCCTACAAGCTCATGCAGGTCGCGGCGGCGTTCGGCCCGTTCGTCCGGCCCGACGCCGACGAGGTCATCACCTCGGGGGCGCTGGTCATCCTTTCCGCCGCCCCGGCGGAAGTCGTCGCCTACGCGGTCGAGCAGGCCGGCGACGGCCACCGGGTCAACGTCCGGGAGGCGCGGCAGATGGTCGCCGACTACCGGCGGCGGGTGACGCCGAGCCCCGCGGTGGCGGCGGCACACCGCGCCGCCGTCGCCGCGCACGAGGGGGAGGAGCTGAAACTGGCCGAGGAGCGGGCGCGGAAGCACGAGGCCGCGGCGGGCGCGTGGGATCGGCTCGAACGGCTGGCCCGGCGCGGGGTGGTGACGGTGTCCACCGTGGACGACGCGGGCGACGACGACACCGACGACCCCTCGCCGTTCCACGTCTCGGCGCTGCTGCCGGGCGGCCCGCGGAGCGCCGCGCGGCAGACGCTCGGCGACGCCCTCGCGGCCGTGCTGGGCGAGGAGTCAACCCGGTGGTGCCCGGGGTGCAAGGCCGACAAGCCGGTCGCCGAGTTCGGGTCGCACCAGGGGAAGGCGACGGGGAAAAGCTC
>DASPHQ010000333.1:0-2552 GCA_035629595.1 Urbifossiella sp.
CCGAGGGCCTTCGCCTGCGTCGGCGACATGATGACCGTGTCCGGGTCCACGCCGTCGCGCTCCCGCAGCATGGCGCGCACGCGCCGGCGGCGCTCGGACTTCTCCCACCACTCGAGCACGGCCCCGAGCGGCTCGCCAGTCGCGGTGAGGGCGTCGAGCGCCAGCAGGCCGAGTTCGCGGAGGTGCAGCATCACCTCGGGCACGCCGCCGGCCAGGAACACGCGTACCGTCGGGTGGCCGATCGGCCCGTTCGGCAGCGCATCGACCAGCCGGGGAACGGCCCGCGCGAAGTGCGTCCAGTCGGCGACGGTCGGCCGCGTCACGCCGGCGTGGAAGGCGACGGCCGGCGTGTGCAGCAGTAGGTTCGTGCTGCCGCCGAACGCGGCGAACACCGCCAGCGCGTTGCGGAACGCGCCGTCCGTCAGGACGTGCTTCGTGTGGATGCCGCGGTTCGCCCGGTGGAGCAGCGCCGTCGCGGAGCGCTTCGCCATGTCGAGCCAAATGGGCTGGCCCGACGGCGAAAGCGCCGAGTGCGGCAGCGACAGGCCCAGCGCCTCACCGATCACCTGGGACGTGGCCGCGGTGCCGAGGAACTGGCAGCCGCCGCCGGGGCTCGCACACGCATGGCAGCCGGCTTCCGCCGCCTGTTCCAGCGTGATCTCGCCGTGCGCGAAGCGGGCGCCGATCGTTTGCACCTTCCCCGTGTCCTCGGTGCCCGATTCGCCGGCCAGCATCACGCCGCCGGGGACGAGCATCGTCGGGAAGTCGTGCTGGCTCGCCAGCGCCATCATCATCGCCGGCAGCCCCTTGTCGCAGGTGGCGACGCCGAGCACGCCGGCGCGCGTCGGTAGGCTCCGCATCAGGCGGCGCATCACCATCGCGGCGTCGTTGCGGAACGGCAGGCTGTCGTACATCCCCGGCGTGCCCTGGGTGCGGCCGTCGCACGGGTCCGTCACCGCCCCCGCGAACGGCACGCAGCCGAGCCGGGCCAGCTCCTGCGCGGCGGCCTTCACGAGCAGGCCAACCTCCCAGTGGCCGCTGTGGAAGCCGAGCGCGACGGGCGAGCCGTCCTCGGCGCGGAGGCCGCCGTGGGTGGACAGGATGAGGAACTCCTTGCCGCCGAGGCGGTCGGGGTTCCAGCCCATGCCGACGTTCTGCGTCCAGCCGAACAGGTCGCCGCTCGGGGCGTGGCGGAGGAGGTCGGCGGTCAGCGGCAGCTGCCCGGCCGGGCCGCGGGTGGTGGTCACGATGTCGTAAGCCGACGGGTCGGACGATTCGAGCAGCTCGCGGGACATGCGGGGCACCAGGGGGCGGGAGGGTATCCGTCTGATGTAGTGGGTGGGCAAAGCCCGGGGGCGGCCGTCCCCGGGCTTTAGGCGCCGCCTGTTGCTATCCTACCCTCCCCATCCCCGGAGGTGCCTCCCCGTGCGCTTCGCTCTCCCCTTCGCGGCCGTCGCCGCACTGGTCGCCATGACGCCCGACCCGCTCCCCGCCCAGCCGAAGGCCGCCAAGACCGGCCCCGCGTTCGAGGAAACCCCGTTCGGCGAGCTCCCGCCGACGAAGGACGAGAAGGCCGACCGCAAGGTCACGCAGTACACGCTCGTCGGCCGGTCCGGGGCGGTCGTCAAGTGCATCAGCTACGGCGCCATCGTCACGTCGATCCGCGTCCCCGACAAGGACGGCAAGCTCGCCGACATCGCCCTCGGGTTCGACAAGCTGGAGGACTACGTGAAGGGGCACCCCTACTTCGGCGCTAACGTCGGCCGCAGCGCGAACCGCATTGCCAAGGGGAAGTTCTCGATCGACGGCAAGGAGTACACGCTGGCGACGAACAACGGCCCCAACCACCTGCACGGCGGCAAGGAGGGGTTCGACAAGAAGAACTGGCGCGGCGAGGCGTTCATGAACACGAAAGGCCCGGGGGTGAGATTCACCTACCGCAGCCCGGACGGGGAGGAGGGTTATCCCGGCAACCTGTCCGTCACCATGAGCTACATGCTGACCGACGCCAACGAGTTGGTCATCGATTACCGCGCGGCGACGGACCAGCCGACGCTCTGCAACCTGGCGCACCACAGCTACTTCAACCTGGCCGGGCACGACAGCGGCGACATCCTCGGCCACCAGTTCCAGGCGATGGCGAAGAACTACACCCCCGCCGACGACACGCTCATCCCCACGGGGAAGATCGCGCCGGTCGCCGGGACGCCGTTCGACTTCACGACGCCGAAGGCCATCGGCAAGGACCTGAAGGCGGCCGGCGGCGACCCGGTCGGCTACGACCTGAACTTCGTCCTCGACAAGGGCATGACGGAGCGGCCGGAGCTGGCGGCGCGCGTCACCGAGCCGAAGTCGGGCCGGACGCTGGAGGTGTACACGACGGAGCCGGGGTTGCAGTTCTACACCGGCAACTTCCTCGACGGCACGAACGTCGACCGCGGCGGGGCGGTGTACCGGCAGTACGGGGCGTTCTGCCTGGAGCCGCAGCGGTTCCCCGACTCGGTGAACAAGCCGGAGTGGAAGGACAAGAGCAACGCGGTGCTGCGCCCGGG
>DASPHQ010000334.1:0-4072 GCA_035629595.1 Urbifossiella sp.
ACCGGAACCCGCGGCGGCGGCACACGCTGATCATGAAGAACGTGGCCGGGCTGCACAACCGGATGTTCGCCTGACACGACGCCGGGGACCGGGGCGGTGTGCCCGCACCACCAACCAGTTAATGTGCAGCGACTCTAATGCGTCTGGGGAACCCCCGGGGGGGGTGGGCCAGACACAATGAGACCGCCCCGAACGTCCACCCCGATCTCACTCCACCAGCACCAGTTGTGCCGGGGCCGTGACTTCGATGCGGGCGCTGCCGCTCACCAGTTGCACGGTGCCGGTGGCGCGGATCGTCTTGCCAAGGAACGTGGCGCCGCTGGCGTCGGCCCACGGGCCGGCCTTCGCGGCGGGGGTGAGTGCCACGGCGAAGTTGTCCTTCGCCCGGAAGTCGCGCGCCGAGTTCAGGTACAGGTTCGCCATCCCGCCGGTCGACGCGACCGGGAACTGCACCGTCACCTTCTGCCCCGCCTTCGCCGCCGCCTCGGCCGGGGTGAGGACGCCGTCCGGCAGCTTCGGCCGCGGACCCGCCGCCGCCCCCGACGGCTTCAGCGTCGAGAGCCGCACCTTCACCGCGCTCATCACGTCACCGTCCTCGTCGCGCAGTTGCAGCGTGAGAAGCGGGTCCTTGGCGGACCAGTCGATGAGGACCATGCCGAAGTTGTCGCCGTACGGCATCGCCGCGACGCGGTGGCTGTTCTTCTCCGGGGCGCGCCACGCCTTCGCCCCCTGGTTCAGGCCGCTGCTCGTCACGTCGTACACCGGGTAGCCGGCGGTCGTGGCGTCGAGCGAGATTTCGCCGAGGTGCCGGTCGCCGCTGAGGACCACGACGCCGGTCGCGCCGGTCTTGCGCACCAGCTCGTAGAAACGCTCGCGCTCCTTCGGGAAGTTGGCCCACTTCTCCCACGGGTGTTCGTCGGCGACGAGCTGGATGCTGGAGCCGACGAGGCGCACCTCCGCGGGCTGCTTGAGCTGCGCTTCGAGCCACGTCCACTGCTCCTCGCCGAGGACGGTGGCGCCGGGCTCGCTGTTCGGGACGTAGGGCGGCACGCGCTCGCCGGGGAGCGGCGCCTTGGCGCGCTGGAGCTTGGTGCGGTGGTAGCGGGTGTCGAGCATGATGACCTGCACGCGCTGGCCGGGCGGGCCGTACACGGCGGCGGTGTACACGCCCTTCTGCGTGCGGCGGGGGTCGTCCGGGGCGGCGCCGAAGAAGTCGAGGAACAGCTTCTGCGAGGCGTCCTTGAGGGCGAAGTCGCCGCCGGCGTCGTTGGCCCCGAGGTCGTGGTCGTCCCAGGTCGCCATCAGCGGGCAGGTGTCCTTCAGCTTCTGGAAGCCGGTGAGTCCTTTGAGAACGTCGTACTTCGCGGCGATGCGCTCGGCCGTGATCTTGGCCGCGGGGATGAGCTTGTTCGACTTCTCGTCGATGTCGGCATAGATGTTGTCGCCGAGGAACAGGAACAGGTCGGGCTTGGTGGCGACGATGCGGTCGAGGATGGGGAGGGGGTTGTCCTGGTTGCCGCAGCTGCCGAAGGCGATGCGCGTGAGCGGCGCGCCCGGCCCCGGACCTGGTGGTTTCGCCGGTGCGAGCGACACGACCGCGACGAGGACGGCGAACGGGAGCAGCAGTCGGCGCATGACGGTTCACACCATTCGGAGCAGGAACGGGATTTCCGCGAGGACGTGGAGCAGCGCCACGGTGAAGTACACGCTGCGGGTGGTCGGGTAGTCGAGGAGGAAGCACGCCCACAGCGTCAGCACGACGAGCAGGCCGCAGGCGAAGAACGCCGCGACGCCGCGCCCCCACGCCGGGCTGCGCCGCGCCGCGGGGATGGTGTCGAGCCGCCACGGCCACGCCCGCAGGCCGACCAGCGGGATGAGCACCACCCACGCGCCGTAGTGGACCATTTCGAGGAACGTGTGCGCCGCGACCAGGAAGTGCGTGGACACGCCGTCGAGGAAGCCGGCGCCGGCGTGGTCCGTGATCGCGACGGTGAGCGGGTCGGTGCCGGGGAGGTTTTCGGCGTCGTGGAGGCGGCCGTAAAGCAGCGCCAGCCCGAGCGGCACGGCCAGCAGCGCGACGCGGTACGCCGGCCGCCAGTGCGCGCGCGAGCGGCCGAGTTCGCGGTCGAGCAGCAGCAGCGCCATCAGCGGGTGGAGGTAGACGAGGGCGACGTTCAGCGCCACCGGGTTGACCCACACGCCGGCGGTGACGAGGAACGCGACCGGCCACACCCAGCCGCCGTCGAAGCGGGGGTTGGTGCGCGACCGCATCCAGGTGAGCGCGGCGACCCAGAACACGAACGCGGTGTTCCACGTCGCCAGCACGGCGCCCTGACCCGCGGCGGTGTCGAACACCTCGAACAGCCACGGCAGGGCGGCGAAGCCGGCGGTGAGGCCGACCATGCCGACGGCGGAGAGGAGGAAGAACGGCCACAGCTTGCCGACGCGGGCGGGGAGGCGGCCGAGGACGTAGCGGGCTTCGAGCCAGTTGTGCGGCCCGGCGAACAGGAACACGGTGGCGATCGAGAACGCGACCGGCACCGCCCCCGCGAGCACCCCCGCGGCGACGACGAGCGCGACGAACGCGGCCGCGAACGGCAGCCCCGGCGCCCGCAGGGCGGGCGCGGGCGGGGCCGTGAGTGGCGCGGCGACGCTCATGCGGCGACGACCTGCCGGTTCCGCCGGGCGAGCCACAGCCCGAGCCCCATCACCGCGAACCCGAGGGCCGATCCGGCCACCACCTGCGCCACGGTGTCAGTCGTCGGTGGGGGCGGGGGCGGCGGTGGCGGCACCGGCCGTCGAATGTCGGCCCGGATAGCGGTCGCGGTCAGGGCGACGGCGAGGAATGCGGCCAGGGCGAGCTTCACGTTCCGTCCTCCCGGTTGGGGGTGGGCGTGGGTCGGGAGCGCCGGACGAGCAGCCACGCTCCGAGCCACGCTCCGAGCCACGCAATTCCGACCGCGCCGAACACGCCGGCCACCACCACGCCGCCGAGGGCGACGGAGATCTCCCACGCGGCCATGTCGGCGAGCAGGGCGGTCATGCGGCGGCTCCGGGGAGTGCTCCCAGTATAACTGGCCGGCGGTCAGTCCATCAGCCCCGCGGCGGTGAGGATCGCCCGCAGCTTGTGGCGCTTCTCGTCGGACAGCGGCGCGATCGGCCAGCGGTTCGGCCCCGCCGGCCGGCCTAGTAGGGCCATCGCCTCCTTCACCGCGCCGTTGCCGGTGCCGAGCGTCATCGCCATCCGCACGCCGTGCAGCCGGGCCTGATACCCCTTCGCCGCGTCCGCGTCGCCGCGGACGAACGCCTCGTACAGGCTCACGCACAGACTCGGGGCGATGTTGCACGACGCCGGGATCGCCCCCGCCGCCCCCATCTGCAATGCCGAGTAGATCAGCGTGTCGCGGCCGTTCAGCACCGCGAACGTGTCGCGCGGCGTCTGCCGCAGGATCTCGATGGTGTTCTGCAGATCGCCGGACGAGTCCTTGACGCCGACGATGTTCGGCACCGCGGCGAGCTTCGCGCAGGTGTCCGGGTCGATGCTGACGCCGCCGCACGTGGCCGGGTTGTTGTACAGCACCACCGGCAGCGCCGTGCTCTCGGCGACGCGGCGGAAGTGGTCCACCAGCTCGGCCTGCGTCGGCTTGAGGAAGTACGGGGTGATGACGGACACGCCGCTCGCCCCTTCCTGTTCCGCCATCTTCGTCAGGCGCAGCACCTCGCGGGTGGTCTCGGCCCCTGTCCCCACGAACACGGGCGACGTGCCGCCGACGTGTTCGACCGCGGCGGCGACGACGGCCTGCTTCTCGCGCTCGTCGAGGGCGTAGAACTCGCCGGTGGTGCCGAGGACGAAGATGCCGTGGACGCCGTGGGAGAGCTGGTAGTCGATGCCGGCGCGGAGGCCGGGGAGGTCGAGTTCCTGGTCGGCGGTCATCGGCGTGACGACCGGCGGGATGATGCCGCGCAGCTGCATGGGCGGGCCTCCGGGGGTGGAGGTGAGTATCTTACCGGGTCGAGTGATTGGTGACCGTTGCCCGTCCCGGGGCGTTGCCCCGGGCTATGCTGTCCCAGC
>DASPHQ010000335.1:0-4114 GCA_035629595.1 Urbifossiella sp.
TTGCGGAACGCCTCGTACCCCACCGCAGCGCGGACCTTGTCGCGCACGGCCTCGGCCTCCGGCTCGGCGGACGCGGGCACGGCGGCCAGCAGCAGGGCGAACACGACGAGCCAGCGGCGGGACATGCGGGCCTCCGGGCGCGGGGTCAGCCGGACCGACGGCCGGCATCGTGCCACGCACGGGCGTCGCGTGTCTACGCCGTCTGACACCGCGGCGGGCGAGCGACCGTCCGCTACAATCACCGCGACCGCCGCACCCGACGGGACGCCGATGGACACGCAACCGAGCCAGCAGCCGCGGCCCGACGCCACCGGGTCGTTCCTGTCGCCGCCGGTCGAGGCCGACGAGGTCGGCCGGCTCGGCCCGTACCGCGTCCTCAAGGAACTCGGCCGCGGCGGCATGGGGGCCGTGTACCTCGCCGAAGACACGCTCCTGAAGCGGCGCGTGGCGCTGAAGGTGATGCTGCCGCACGTCGGCGGGGACGCGGCGCGGGCGCGGTTCCTCCGCGAGGGGCGGGCCGTCGCGGCGCTCAAGCACGACCACGTCGTCACCGTGTACGCGGCCGGGGAGGAGAACGGCGTGCCGTTCCTGGCGATGGAACTCCTCGCCGGCAAGACCCTCGACGACTGGCTCCGCCCCGACCGCCGGGCCACCCCGGCGCAGGTGCTCGCCATCGGCCGCCAGATCGCCGAGGGGCTGGCCGCGGCGCACGCGGCGGGGCTCGTCCACCGCGACATCAAGCCCGCGAACGTGTGGCTCGAGGCGCCGAAGGGGCGGGTGAAGCTGCTCGACTTCGGGCTGGCCCGCGGCGCCGGCGGCGGCGATCCCGGCCTGACCGGCGCCGGCGACATCCTCGGCACGCCGGCGTACATGGCGCCCGAGCAGGCCCGCGGCCAGCCGGTCGACCACCGCTGCGACCTGTTCAGCCTCGGCTGCGTCCTCTACCGCATGGCGACCGGCCGCGTCCCCTTCCAGGGCGACACGGCGTATGCGGTCATCGTCGCGGTGGCGTCCGAGGAGCCGGTGCCGCCGCGGGCGGTGAACCCCGACGTGCCGCCAGCGGTTGAGGCGCTCATCGTGTCGCTGCTGGCGAAAAACCCCGCCGACCGGCCGGCGTCGGCCGCGGCCGCGCTCGCCGAGATGCGGCGGATCGCGGCCGGGCTCGACGCGACGGAGAAGGTGCCGGCGGGCGACGCCGAGACGATCGAGTGGCGCGGCGAGTCACACCGGTCGCGGCGGTTCGTGATCGCCGGCGTCGTGGTGGCGGCGCTCGTGGCGGTGGTGCTGGTGCTGGTGTTCGGCCGCGGCCCCGACCCGGTGAAGGACCCGGACCCGGCGCCGACGAAGAAGGCCGACTCGCCCGCGCCGGACCCGTCGGCCGCCGGCGAGCCGCCCGCGCCGCCGGAGGCGCTGAAGGTGATCGGGACGTGGGAATTTACCCGGCCGAACGGGGTGAAGTCGACGCTGGTGTTCAGCGACGACGGCAAGGTGAGCGGCGGCGACGGGTTCCGCGGCAAGTGGTGGCAGGCGGGGAGGGCGGCCGGGTTCGCCGGCCCCGGCGTCGGAAAGGGGGCACCGGTGCTGAAGGTGAAGGGCGAGCTCGACGCCGACGGGAACACGTTCCGGCTGGTCAGCCCGAAGGGCACGGCCGAGGTGTGGCAGCGCCGGCCGTGACGGCGCGTGGAGTGTGCGTGTGGCGAGCCGACCGCCGTGAGGCGGCGCGTGACGCACTTCAGGAACGTCACCCGCCGCCTCACGGCGGTCGGCTCGCCACACGCACCCCTCACGCCGCCTTCCGCGTGGCCCGCGCCACCTCGCCGATCACCAGCACCGGCGCCGTCGCCGCCAGGATCACGCCCCACTCGACCGCCGACAGCGGCACCGTGCGGAACACGTCGCCGCCGAACTGCACCAGCAGCACCTGGCCCACCAGGATCACCGCCGCGATCAGCAGGAAGCTCGGGTTGCGGAAGAACCCGGCGAACGCCGACCGGCCCGTCCCCAGCGTCCGGGCGTTGAACAGGTTCCAGAACTGGAGCATCACGAACACCGAGAAGAAGACCGTCGCCGACCACCGGAAGGTCTCGAACCCCGCGGCCAGGTCGGCCGGCACCGCCCCGCCGTGCTCCTGGGCCCGGGTCACCTCCTTGTCCACCCCGGACCGCAACTCCGGCAGGACGAACACCATCGCCAGCATGATGACCAGGAACACCCCGCCGACGCTGAAGATCAGCCGCGCCATCGGCCCCGTGATGATGAACGCCTCCGGGTGCCGCGGCGGCCGGCTCAGCACCGACTCCGTCGGCGGCTCCGTCGCCAGCGCCAGCGCCGCGAACGTGTCCATGATCAGGTTCACCCACAGCATCTGCATCACGGTCAGCGGGAAGTCCACGCCCAGGAACGGCCCCAGCAGCGCCACGCCCAGCGCCACCACGTTGATCGTCAGCTGGAACAGGATGAACCGCTGGATGTTCTCGTACAGGCCGCGGCCCCAGCGCACGGCCGTCACCACGCTGCCGAACGAGTCGTCCAGCAGCACCACGTCGGCCGCCTCCTTCGCCACCGCCGTGCCGGACTTGCCCATCGCCAGCCCGACCGCGGCGTGGTTCAGCGCGGGCGCGTCGTTCGTGCCGTCGCCGGTCACCGCCACCACCTCGCCGCGCGCCGTGAGCAGCCGCACCAGCCGCAGCTTGTCCAGCGGGCGGGCGCGGCTCAGCACCTTCAGCCCGACCGTCGCCGCGCTCGCGTCCTCGTCGGAGAGCGCGGCGAACGCCGGACCGGTCATCTCCGCGCCCGGCCCCTCGGCTCCGGTCAGCAGCCCGACCTGCCGGCCGATCTCGCGGGCCGTGTCCGGGGTGTCGCCGGTGACGATCTTCACGTCGATGCCGGCGCGGCGGCACGCGGCCACGGCCGGCGGTACTTCGGGCCGCACCGGGTCGCTGATGCCGAAGAAGCCGAGCCACACCAGTTCCTCGGCGTGCGGCTCCACCTCGGCCCCCGGCGCCGGCACCTCCTTGTACGCCAGGCCGATCGTGCGCATCGCCCGCCCCTGCGTCGCCACCAGCTCGGCGTGGATCGCCAGCCGCTCGGCCTCGCCGAGCGACGCGGGGCCGTTCGGCGTCAGCACCCGGGTGCAGCGCGCCAGCACCATCTCGGGGGCGCCCTTCAGGTGGAGCCGGCCGGCGCCGCCGCGGTCGGTGCCGACCGTGCCCATGTACTTCCGCTCGGTCGAGAACGGCAGCTGCCCGGTCACGGTGAACCCGGCCCGCACGTTGAGGTAGTTCACCCCCTGCCCGTCGAGCCACGCCAGCATCGCCCCCTCGGTCGGGTTACCGAGCGGGCGCGACACGCCGTCCTCGACGGTCAGCTGCGCCGTGCTGTTCACCGCCGCCGCGTCGGCGACGAGCGCGGCGGCCCCGTCGAGGGACGCCGGGAGCGGGCCGGGCAGCGCCGGGAACTTCGCCACGGCCACGGCCATGACGTTCTGCGTGAGCGTGCCGGTCTTGTCGGAGCAGATCACGGTCGCCGCGCCGATGGTCTCGCAGGCGTGCATCTTCCGCACGAGCGTGTTCTGCGCCGTCATCTTCCGCATGCTGTACGCGAGGCTCAGCGTCACGCTCATCGCCAGCCCCTCGGGCACCGCCACGACGATGATGACGACCGCGATCATGAAGTAGTTCAACAGCGCCTCGGCGGCGGACCGCGTGAACCACTCGCCGGCGGTGGACGGGAGCCACCCGGCCATCACGCCGCCGCCGGCGCCCGCGGCGAGCACCACGGCGCCGGCCGCGAACGCCCACGCCCAGCCACTCAGCCCCTCGCGCTCCAGCCACGCCGGCGGCTCGGCCTCGACGCCACTCAGGTTCAACCCGTCGTAGACGATCGGCAGCCAGACGCGGACCAGCGCGAACATCACGGCGACGAGGAGCACGCCGGCGAAGTACCACTGGTGGGCGGGGATCGGCAGGCCGTCCGGGCCGCGGAGCTGGTCAGTCACCGCCGCCCGGCCGACGAGCGCGGCGAACGTCAGCGCCGCGACGCCGAGGCCGACGACGCCGATCCACTTGCTCAGCTTTTCGAGCTGCTTGTTGAGCGGCGTCTCCTCGCCGTCGTC
>DASPHQ010000336.1:0-11454 GCA_035629595.1 Urbifossiella sp.
CGAGGGTGACGCCCGGCGGCAGGCTCCCGGCGGTGACGGCGAACGTCGGCGCCGGGAAGCCCGTCGCGTTGACGCCGAAGCGCCCGGGCACGCCGACCCGGAACGCGGCGGAGTTCGGGCTGGTGAACGCCGGCCCGTCGCCGACGACGAGCGCGAACCCCTGGTTGAACGCGCCGAGCGGGCTCGCGGCGGTGAACGTCAGCGGGTACGTTCCCGCCGGCACGGACGGGCCGACCGTGACCACGCCGGTGGTCGCGTCGAAGCTGGCGCCGGCCGGGAGCGTGCCGGTGAACGACAGCGCCGGCGCCGGGTTGCCGACGCGGACGATCTGAAACGTGCCGCCGACGCCGGCCGCGAATCGCGCCGTCTGTGGGCTGCTGATTCCCGGAAAGATGCCGGTCTGCACGTCGAGCGTGAAGCTCTGCGTGAAGGTGCCGCCGATGCCGTTGTCGGCGGTGATCGTGAGCGGGTACGTCCCTTCGCTGCCGACCGCGGCGGTGCCCGAGAGGAAGCCGTTGGCCGGGGTGAAGGTCAGGCCCGGCGGGAGCGTTCCCGTCAGGGTGATGGTCGGGTACGGGCTGCCGGCGGTGGTGACGGTGAAGCCGCGGCCGAAGCCGCTGTAGAACGTCGCGCCCGCGTTGCTGGTGAACATCGGGGCCGTGCCGACGGTGAGGGCGAACGGCTGGGTGTGGGTGGTGACGCTGTTCGTGGCGGTGAGGATGATTTCGTAGCGGCCGGTGGTGCCGGTCGCGGCGATTCCGGCGAGCTGCCCGGTGGCCGGGTCGAACGTGATGCCCGCGGGGAGGGTGCCGACGACGCCGAGCGAGGGCGCGGGGTCGCCGGTGGCGGTGACCGTGTACGAGGCCGGGAGCCCTTCCCCGAACAGCGTCGCGGTGGGGCCGGGGATGAACGGCGGGGTGGCGGGCGTGGCGCGGTCTTCGAGCGCTTCGAGGGCAGGACGCATGCGGGTGCGTCTCGCGGCGGGGCCGGCTCCCCCGCCGACCCGAACCGGGCGGATAGCCCAACCGCCCCGCCCCCGCAACCCGTATTCTGTCCCCGCCACCCGCCCCGGGAGAACCCGATGCCCGACCCCTTCGACCTGGACCGCTTCGTCCGCGCCCAGGAGCACGACTACGCCGACGCGCTGGCCGAGGTCCGCGCCGGGCGGAAGGAGTCGCACTGGATGTGGTACGTGTTCCCGCAGCTGGCCGGGCTCGGCGTCAGCCCGACCGCCCGGCGCTACGGCCTGACCGGCACGGCCGAGGCCGCGGCGTACCTGGCGCACCCCGTGCTCGGCCCGCGGCTGCTGGAGATCGCCGCCGCCGCGCTCGTCGTCGAGGGCGGGTCGGCACACGACATCTTCGGCTCGCCGGACGACCTGAAACTGCGGTCGTGCGCCACCCTGTTCGCGCGGGTGTCGCCGCCGGGCTCCGTGTTCGAGCAACTGCTGGCCAAGTACTTCGCCGGCGAACCCGACGGGCGCACGCTGACGCTGCTCGGCGACGCCGGCTAACGCGGCCGTCGTCCGCCCCGGTCGCGGTGCCGCCGGCACGCGAGATGCATTTGCGACTTCCGCTGCCCGCGCGGGCAGCGGAGGGTTCAGCCGTGCCGGCCTTCCACCTCCCCGACTGGGGAGCTGTGTTCGTCCCCGACGGCTCGCTCCTCGAGTCGTTCCTCCGCGGCTCCGTCGTCTACTTCGCGGTGCTCGTTCTGTTCCGCGTCGTGCTCCGCCGCCAGACCGGCGGCATGGGCCTCAGCGACGTGCTCCTCGTCGTGCTCGCGTCCGAGTGCGTGTCGCCGGCGCTGTCGGCCGAAACCCGGTCGGTGCCGAACGGGGTCGCGGCGCTGGCGGCGCTGCTGTTCTGGAGTTACGCCCTGGACTGGGCCACCGACCGCTGGCCGTGGCTGAACCGGGCGCTGGAGCCGCCGCCGGTCGAGCTCGTCCGCGACGGGGTGCCGAAGCCCGACGCCCTCCACGCCCAGCACGTCACCGATGACGAGCTGATGAGCCAGCTGCGGCTCAACGGCGTGGACGACCTGAGCCAGGTGAAGGTCGCCACGCTGGAGCCGGGCGGCGACGTGAGCGTCGTCACGCGCGGGGAAAGTGAGGAGAAGCGAGAGGGGAGTAAGGAGAACGGCACCAGTTCAGTCTCCCCGACTCCCCCTCCCACCGACCCCGATGGACCGCCCGACCTGGACGCGGCGCTCAAGCAGTTCCTGTCCGCGGCCGCGGACGTGCGCGCGGCAGTGGCGTGGCACGACGACCGGGCGGCGGCCCACAAGCGCGCCGCGGCCGCGGCGCGGGCGGCGCTGGCCCGGCACGGCGTTCGTTCCCGCACCTCGCCGGCCGTGCCGGCCCGGGAGTCCCCCGCATGAGTCGGACGACGCAACCGCAGGGGCCGGTGCCCGGCCCGAGCGCCACGCTCCACGGTAGCGCCCCGGACCAGTGCCCGGTGGCCCTGCTGCTGGTGGACGTGATAAACCCGATGGCGTTCCCGACGGCGGACCGCCTGCTCCGATACGCCGTGCCCGCGGCGGACCGCCTCGCCGAGCTGAAGCGCCGCGCCCGCGCCGCCGGCGTGCCGGTGGTGTACGCCAACGACAACTTCGGCCGGTGGCGCTCCGACCTGACGGCCGTGGTGCGCGCCTGCGAGGAACTGGACTGCCCCGGCCGGCCGCTGGTCGAGCGGCTGCGGCCGGAGCCCGACGACTACTTCGTCCTGAAGCCGAAGCACTCGGCGTTCTTCTCGACCACCCTCGACACCCTCCTCCGCTACCTCGGCACGCGCACGGTGGTGCTCGGCGGGTTCGCGGCCGACATCTGCGTGCTGTTCACGGCGAACGACGCGTACATGCGCGACCTGCGGATCGTGATCCCGGCGGACGGGGTGGCGTCGAACGAGGCGGCCGACCGCGACGCGGCGCTGGCGCTGATGCGGCGGGTGTTGAAGGCGCGGACGCCGGCCGCGGCCGAGGTCGACTTCGCCGAGGCGTGACGCGGCCGGCGCTAGGCGAGTACCTCGCGCACGACCTCGCCGTGCACGTCGGTGAGGCGGAAGTCGCGGCCGGCGTGGCGGTACGTCAGCCGCGTGTGGTCGAGGCCGAGGAGGTGGAGCATCGTCGCGTGCAGGTCGTGGATATGCACCTTGTTTTCGACCGCGAAGTACCCGTAGTCGTCGGTCGCGCCGTGCGAGTGGCCGGCCTTCACGCCGCCGCCGGCCAGGAACATCGTGAACCCGTGCGGGTTGTGGTCGCGGCCGTCCTTCCCCTGCGCCACCGGCGTGCGGCCGAACTCGCCGCCCCACACCACCAGCGTGTCGGCGAGCAGCCCGCGCCGCTTCAGGTCCGTCAGCAGCCCGGCGACCGGCTTGTCCACCTCGCGGGCGTTCGTGGTGTGGTCGCGCTTCAGGTTCTCGTGCTGGTCCCACTTGTAGCTGTGCGTGCACTGCACGAACCGCACCCCCGCCTCGGCGAACCGGCGCGCCATCAGGCACTGGCGCCCAAAATTCTCCGTCGCCGGCTCGTCGATGCCGTAGAGGCGGTGCGTCTCGGTCGTTTCCCGCGTGAGGTCTTGCACCCCGGGGGCGGCGGCCTGCATGCGGAACGCCGTCTCGAACGACTGGATGCGCCCCTCGGCCGCCGCGTCGGGGGCGCTCGTGCGCTGCCGCTCCAGGTCGGCGAGCAGCTCGATTTCCAGGCGCTGCTGCGCGGGCGGCGTGGTGCCGCGGACGAACGGCACCGCGGCGCGGGCGGCGGGCGTGCCGGCGTTGCCGAGCGGCGTCGCCTGGTACGCGGCGGGGAGGAACGCCGACGAATAGTTGTTCACGCCGCCGTGGGTGAGCGTCGGGCAGATGCTCACGAACCCGGGGAGGTCGCGCCCCTCAGTGCCGAGGCCGTACGTCACCCAGCTGCCCATGCTGGGGCGGACGAACGTGTCCGACCCGGTGTGGAGTTCGAGCAGCGCCCCGCCGTGCCGCGAGTTCGAGCCGTGCATCGACTTGATGAAGCACAGGTCGTCGGCCCGCGCCGCGACGTGCGGGAACAGCTCCGACGCCCACGCGCCGGACTGGCCGTGCTGGCGGAACGCGAACGGCGACTTCAGCAGGTTCCCCGTGGCGCTCGACACGACGCGCGGCAGCGGGAACGGGAGGGGCTTGCCGTCGTCCGCGGCGAGGCGCGGCTTGTGGTCGAACGTGTCCACCTGCGACGGGCCGCCGTGCATGAACAGGAAGATGACGCGCTTCGCCTTCGGGGTGAAGTGCGGCGACCGCGGCGCGAGTGGGTCGCGCGCGGGCGTCTGGGCGCAGAGGATGTCGGCGAGCGCGAGCCAGCCGAACCGCAGGGCGGACGAGCGGAGGGCGTCGCGGCGCGAGATCATGCGGGGCTCCCTACTCCCGCGGACTGACGCCGCGCTGCTCGGTCGAACTCCCCGGCTCGGGGCTTCGGCTCGGGGCCGGTAGCCGCGGGCTTTAGCCCGCGCGACGTCGGCGGTGTCACAGGGGCGTGGCTCCCCGCTACTCCGCCACAGGTGGCGCGGGCTGAAGCCCGCGGCTACCGACCCCGATAGCAACCGGGCGTCATTCCACGAACACGAACTCGTTCGACGCCAGCAGCACCCGGCACAGCCCGCGCCACGCACGCACCCGCCGGTCGGCCGGCGCCAGTGCCGCGTCGGCCGCCGCCTCCGAGCGCGTCAGGTATGTCGCCACCCGGTCGAGCTCGGCCGTCGTCGGGGCGCGTCCGAACACCCGTCGGTACGCCTCCGCGACGTGGGCCGGGTCGTCGCCCGGCGCGGCCAGCAGCGCGCGGGCAAACGCCTCCGCCGCCCGATCGACGAGCGTGCCGTTGAGCATGAACAACGCCTGCGTCGGGACGATGGTGGTCGGCCGCTGGCCGGCCGGGACCGACGGGTCGGGGAAGTCGAGCGTCTGCAACACGTCGTACACGGCACTGCGGACGACCGGCAGGTACACGGTGCGCCGCGGGTGGTCGTAGTCCTCGTAGTTGCGGCTGCCGGTGCCGGTGACGTACTGCCGCGGCGTCGCCTTCAGCAGCGACCCGCCGACCGTGCGGTCGAGCAGGCCGGACACGGCAAGCATGCCGTCGCGCACCTCCTCGGCGTCGAGCCGGCGGCGGGGGAAGCGCGACAGGAGGCGGTTTTCGGGGTCGAGCCGCACCGCCGCCGCGTCGGCCTGCGTGGCGGAGCGGTACGCGGCGGACGTGACCATCAGCCGGTGCATGTGCTTGAGCGACCACCCCTTCTCGACGAACTCGGCGGCGAGCCAGTCGAGCAGCTCCGGGTGGGTGGGCCGTTCGCCGAGGCGGCCGAAGTTGTCCGGCGTGCGCACCAGCCCGGCGCCGAAGTGGCCGGCCCACAGGCGATTCACCATCACGCGGGCGGTGAGCGGGTTCGTCGGCCGGGTGAGCCAGTCGGCGAGTTCGAGGCGACCGCTGCGGTCCGGGCCGATCGGCGTGGCGGCGTCGCCGAACACCTGCGGGACGCGGCGGGGCACCTCGGCGCCGAGCGTCAGGTGGTTGCCGCGGAGGTGGACGCGCAGGTTCTCGCCCTTCGCGTCCTCGACCGCCATCGCCTCGTCCACCGGCGGCCGCGCCTTCTCGGCCGCGGCCAGCGCCTCGCGGAGCCGCGTCGCCTCGCGCTTCGCTTCGGGAGCCGCTTCGCCCTCGACCGCCGGCGACGCGCGGAACGAGTCGTTGCCCTTCGCCGTCGCGTCCTCGACCCACTGGCGCAGGACCGACGCGAGGAGCTTGCGGTCGGCCGCGGCCTGCTCGACCGACAGCGGCACCGCCGCGACTTGTTCGGGCGTCATCGGCAGGAGGGCGAACTTGTCGATGTGCGGGAACGGGCCGGCGCGCGCGAACTTCACCACCGCCTTCCCGGCCGGCAGCGCGACGACGCCCTCGGCGTGCCACGTCTGCGTGTCGGGGTTCCACGACCCGGTCTTCCCGCCGCACGCCTCCCCAGGCAGCAGGCGGCCGCCCACCGTCACCCGCACCGACCGCGGCTCGGCGGCGGCGTAGCGGACCGCGAACTGGTACGTTCCCGCGGCGGGCACTTCCACGTCGTACTCGGCGATGTTCGGCAGCGGCCCGGCGTTGATGACGACGCCGATGCCGGCCCCGTAGCCGTCGGTGAGTTTCAGCACGTTGCCGCGGGCGAACGCCTCGGCCTCGACGCGGACGGTGCCGGCGGGCGCGTCCTTCGTCGGGTCGGCGGCCACCAGCTTCAGCGGCCCGGACCGCCGCGCCACCTCGGCCGCGGCGCTCGCGTACTCGGCGGCACGCTTCCGCTCCTCCGTCAGCCGCGTCGCCACCGCGGTCTTCAGCGTGGCGTCGGCCGCCTTCACCTCCGCCCGCGCGGCGGCGACCGTCTTCTCGTGCGCCGCCAGCGCCGCGGCGGAAGCCGCGCTGCCGATCGGGCGCTCGTTCCACGCCGCCACGACCGAGTGGTTCCGCATCGACTTCGTGGACGCAAAGACGCCGGCGAGGGCGTAATAGTCCTCGGCGCGGATCGGGTCGAACTTGTGGTCGTGGCAGCGGGCGCAGCCGAGCGTCAGGCCCAGGAACGCCTGACCGAGCGTGTCGAGCTGCTCGTCCACGATGTCCATGCGCATCTTCATCGGGTCGTCCTCGGCGAGCATTTTCGGCCCGACCACGAGGAACCCGGTGGCGGTCAGCCGGTCGGCGCGCTCGGCGTCGGTGCCGCCGGCGAGGAGGTCGCCGGCGATCTGCTCGCGGACGAATTGGTCGTACGGCTTGTCGGCGTTCAGGCTGCGGATCACCCAGTCGCGGTAGCGCCAGGCGTTGACGTAGGCGAGGTTCTCGTCCATGCCGTTGCTGTCGGCGTAGCGGGCCACGTCGAGCCAGCGCCGCCCCCACTTCTCGCCGTACGCCGGCGACGCGAGGAGGCGATCGACCACCCGCTCAAAAGCGTCCGCCGCGGGGTCGCGCAGGAAGGCGTCGGTCTCGGCGGGCGTCGGCGGCAGGCCGGTGAGGTCGAACGTGACGCGACGCAGCAGCAGGCGCCGGTCGGCCGGCGGCGCGAGCGCGAGCCCCTGTTCGGCGAGTTTCGCGGCCAGGAAGGCGTCGATCGGGTTGGGGAACGCCGACCGTGGCACCGGCGGCCGCTTGACGGGCTGGAACGCCCAGAATGCCCGCTCCTCGGCGGTGATGGGGCGCGGCCCGGGGGCCTTCGGCGCCTTGGCCGCGGGGGCGGAGTCGGGCCACGGGGCGCCGGCCTTCACCCACGCGGCGACGGCGGCGACCGCGGGGGCGGGGAGCTTGTCCTTCGGCGGCATCCGCAACTCGCCGTCGTGGGCGAGGGCGTGCAGCAGGAGGCTCTTGCCCGGATCGCCGGGGACCAGCGCGGGGCCGCGGGCGCCGCCGGCGAGCAGGGCGGCGCGCGAGTCGACGCGCAGCCCGCCTTTCTGCTTGTCCGGCCCGTGGCACGCGACGCACTTCTCGACGAGCACCGGGCGCACGGACTTCTCGAAGTGCGCGTCCGACTGGGCCGCCGCGGGGGCGGTGAGGAGGAGGACCGCGGTGAGGGAGGCGGAGCGCATCGAGAGTGGCCCGGGTGGCCGGCGGGGTGAGCGGACTTCATCCTACCCGAGAGCGCCCGCCGGGACGAACACGAATCGCCGACGGGTGCCTCGTTCCCGCGCCTACTCCTTGCCCTTCGGCGGCGGCGGGCCGAACTTCGGGGCCGGGAACACCGCGGTGAGCAGGTCCGCGAACTCGTCCTCGTCCAGCTTCCCGGCCTTCCGCCGGTCGGCCGCGTCGAACGTGGCCCGCGCCGCGGTCAGCAACTCCTCGGACGTGAGCCGCCGGTCCTTGTCCGCGTCGGCGCGGTCCATGATCGCCGCCGCCATGAAGCCGCCCAGGGTGAACCCGCCGGGCGGCGCCCCCGCGGGGGGCGCCGGGAGCGACGCGTCTAACCCCGCGGTGAGTCCCTTCAGGTCGATCTTCCCGTCCTTGTCGCGCTCGCAGGCGTCGACCAGCCGCTTGCCGGCCGCGGCCCACTCGTCCCGCGACACGTGCTCGTCGCCGTCCTTGTCCATCGTCTCCAGGAACGGACCGGCCAGCATCGCCCCGATCTTCGGCGGGCCGCCCATCCCCATCGCCACCGGCACAAAACCCTTCGACGTGCCCGCGACCTGGGCCACGACCGACGCCGTCCGCTTCTCGATGAACTTCTTGAGGGTGGGAGGCGTGCCGAACATCATGGCCGCGCCGAGCGGTTCCTTGCGCGCCGCGGCGGCCTTCTGGTCGCGCTCCAGCGGCTCTTTCACCGCCGCCTCCGCCTCGGCCAGCTGCTTCAGCAGCCGGTCCTTCGAGAAGGCGGTGCCGGCCAACTCCTTGAGGAGCTTCTGGTACTGCGCGCTCACCTCGGGGATGGCGAGCAGCCGGTCGGTGAGCCGGTGGGCGCCGCTGTACGGGTGCGTCAGGCTCAGGTTCATCTGCTGGCTGTTCGAGCCGAGGATCGGGAAGTTGGCGAACGCCCGGTCCAGGTCCCACGGGATCACGTGCAGCCGGTGCGTCTTCGGGTGCAGGTACAGGCAGTAGTTGTGCCCGAAGAACAGGTTGTCGGTGTTGGCGATGAACGAGGTCGCCGCCACGAACCGCAGGTAGTTGTCCACGTCGAGGTACGAGCCGATGTCCTTCTTGAACGTCGCGTCGTCCGCCTTGTGGACCAGGCGGGCGAAGCCGATCACGCGCTTCGCCTCGTCCTTCGTCGGCTCCCGCTTGGGGGCGTACTGCGCCTTGTACCGGTTCCAGTCGTCGCCGCGGTCGTCGAACTCGCGGAGGTTCTCGGGCTTCATCAGCAGGCCGGTGTCGTCGCCGAAGCGGTCCTTGAGGAACGCCTTGTCCACCGACTCGACGAGGGTGTAGAGGCCGAGCAGCTCCTTGTCGTGCTTCCCCGGCACGGTGAGCCGCACCTCGGCCAGGGCGGTCCGCGGGGCGGGCACGCCGGCGGCGCGGTACACCTCGTACCCCAGCACCTCGCGGCACCGCGACGGGTCGGTCACCTCGCAGTGGAGGTTGATCGACTTCGACCCGGCGAACCGCCCGCTGCCGCCGGCGCGGTCGAGGTCGATCTTGAACGACTTCCGGGCGGTCCGGGCGGCGTCCATGATGGTTCCGTTCCCCTTGTACCGGATGCCGACCTTTCCGAATGTCTCGTTGCCGACGGCGACCGCCCCGGTGCCCCACGGCAGGTCCACGCCGAAGGTGTTCTTGTGGACCTCGCGCGTCGGGTCGAGCGGCGGCGCGGCGGGCGCCTTCGGCTGGCCGAACCCGAACCCGCCGCGCGGCTGGATGGCCGCGTACTCCTCGGCCGGCATGGTGATGTGAACCTGCCACAGCTTGCCGGGGGCGTACACGGCCGGGTCCGCGACCGCCGCGGGGGCGAGGAGTGCGACAGCCAACAGGCCCGGGGCGAGCCGGCGGAGCGGGGAGCGACCTGTCATCGGTGGAACCGTGCGGGAAGCGGGTGTCCTCATCCTACCAGCACGCCTTCACGCAAGTTTCACATTGCGGGTCCGGGCGGAAAGCCCATCCGCCGCGTGGCGACGGTCGCCGCTCAGGTGTACAGTTGTGGGTGGTGAAGCACGCGGGCTGAGGCGACGGACCACGCCTTTCTGACACCGACGAGACCGCTCCCATGCCCCGCCGCTTCGCCGCGCTCGCCGTCCTCGCAGTCGTCGGCTGCGGCACTGCCCCGCCACCCCCGCCGCCCGAGGTGCCGGCCGCGGCGCCGCTGCCGGCCGACATCGAGGCGCAGGTTCACAACTTCTGCGGCACCGCCTGCCACGCCTACCCGCCGGCCGACAGCTTCCCGCGCCGCCACTGGCGGTCCGAGGTCGAGCGCGGCTTTCGCTTCTTCGACCAGTCTGGCCTCGCCCTCAGCCCGCCGAAGCTCGGACACGTCGTCCGCTACTACGAGGAGAAGGCCGCCGAGGAGTACCCGGCCGCGAACACCACCGCCACCACCCGGCCGCTGCCGGCGCGGTTCGAGCCGGTCAGCTACCCGCCGCCGCCGGGGCCGCGGCCGATGATATCACACGTCCAGGCCACCACGCTGCTGCGGCCCGGCGGCAAAGCCGACCTCACCCTCGTCGCCTGCGACATGAGCGGCGGCCGCGTACTCGCGCTGAACCCGACCGACCCGGCACCCGCGTGGCGCGTCCTCGCGGCCGTACCGAACCCCGCCCGCGCCGAAGTCACCGACCTCGACCGCGACGGCGTCAACGACCTCCTCGTCGCCGACCTCGGCAGCTTCGCCCCGACCGACCGCCGCTGCGGCGGCGTCGTCTGGCTCCGCGGCCGACCCGACGGCACGTTCCAGCCGGTCGAGCTGCTCAAGAACGTCGGCCGCGTCGCCGACGTGCGGGCCGCCGACTTCCGCGGCACCGGCAAGGACGACCTCGTCGTCGGCGTCTTCGGGCTGCACTCCACGGGTGAAATCCTCCTGCTGGAGAACCGCACGACGGACTGGAACCGGCCCGACTTCGCGCCGAAGGTGCTCGACCCGCGGCACGGTACGATTCACGTCCCCGTCAACGACCTGGACTACGACGGCCGGCCCGACTTCGTGGCGCTGATCGCGCAGGAGCACGAGACAGTGGTGGCGTTCCTCAACCGCGGCGGCGGCAACTTCGAGAAGCGCACGCTCTACACCGCCCCGCACCCCGGCTGGGGCAGCAGCGGCATCGAGCTCGCCGACATCAACCGCGACGGCCGGTTCGACCTGCTGTACACGAACGGCGACATCCTCGACGAGCCGTACCTGTGGAAGCCGTACCACGGGGTGCAGTGGCTGGAGAACATGGGGGGGGTGAAGTTCGAACACCGCCGCGTCGCCGACATGTACGGCGTCCACAACGCCGTCGCCGGCCTCGTCGTCAACGGGCCCGGGCCGGACTTGTTGGCGGTCAGCTTCCTCCCGGCCGACAAGTTCCCCGACCGCGCCGCGAAGAAGGCCGACGCCGTGGTGCTGTTCGAGCAGACCGCGCTGGGCCGGTTCGAGCGCCACGTCCTGGCGTCCGGCAGCTGCGACGCGGTCGTGTGCTGCGTCGCCAACCTGTACGACAGCGGGCGCAACGACCTGATCGTCGGCAACTTCAGCTCGCCGACGACGGACCACCCGGTCACGATCTGGCGGAACCGCGGGAAGTAGTAGGAGCCGAAAGCCCGGGGGACGGCCGTCCCCGGGCTTTGCGGGTTTTGGGCGCCCCGGCGCCACCGGCATCCGCGCACAACTCCGCAGTTCGCCCTCAACTCCCCCGCCCGGACCGACCGATACCTCCGCTACAGAAGGACGGTTCGGTCCGCACGGAGGGGGAGCATGGCTCGGCTTCGTCGTCAACTGTGGCTGCTAGCCGTAGCCGGGCTCATCGGCGCCGCCGCCGGCTGCAACCCGCTGGGCATGGGGTT
>DASPHQ010000337.1:0-2425 GCA_035629595.1 Urbifossiella sp.
TGGCTGAGCATGTCACGCCGCCCGCGCGGAGGCCATCCGCTCCAGCGCCTGGTTCCACAGCGCACCCGCCGCGGGGACGCTGTACCGCTCCTCCACCTGCCGCCGGCCGGCGGCGCCGAGCCGCGCCCGCAGCGCCGCGTCGCCCGCCAGCCGGCGCACCGCGGACACCCATTCCTCCGTCGTCGTCGCGGTGAACCCGGTGGCGCCGTCGCGGACGAAGTCGGCCTGCACGCCGACCGGGTTCGCCACCACCGGCAGCCCCGCGGCCTGGTACTGGAGCACCTTCAGGCCGCACTTGCCGTGGCTCCACGGGTCGTCCGGCACCCAGCCGATGCCGACGTCCGCGGCCGCCAGCTCGGCCGGCTCCGTCGCCTCGCTCCACACGCACTCGTCAACGGGCAGGTCGGGAATCGAAATGAACCGGTCGCAGACGAGCTTCAGCCGGGCGCCGGGGACGGCGCGGCCGATCGCCGAGAGCGTCGGCGTGAACCGCTCCAGTCCGCGCAGTGTGCTCGACGAGCCGACCCACACCAGCCACACCCCGGCGACCGGCGGCGCCGGCGGTGGGTACTTCGCCACGTCCACGACGGTCGGCACCACGACCACGCGCTCGGCCGGCGCCCAGCGGCGGGCCTCGGCGGCGAGGTAGGGGTTCCCCGCGACCACCAAATCCGCCGCGGCGCAGACGGCGCGGAAGCGGCGCAGCCGGCGCGGGTCGTCGAACCCCTTCGCGGAGTACGAGTCGCGGAGCCACACGGCGTCGTCGAAGTCGAAGATCAGGCGGCGGACGCGGCGCCGCAAGAGCGCCAGCGCCACCCGCGGCAGCAGCTTCCGTTGAAGGATGACAGCGTCGGCGTCGCGCAGGTCGCGGCCGAGGGTGAGGCGGCCGGCCCAGCTGCGCGACAGGGGGTGGAAGGTGAGGGAATGCCCGGCGGCGGCGAGAAGCGGGCGCAGGGCCGCGAGCCGGTAGCGGCAGCAGACGTGGTGTTCGTCCTCGACCAGCGCGACCAGTTGCACCGCGACCCTCCCTGGTCCGGTTCGTCATGCGTCATTTGCGTCGCCGATTCGCCGACATCGCCCGGTCGATCTCGCGCTTCGCGTCGGCCGACCTCATCGACTCGCGCTTGTCGTGGCTCTGCTTCCCCTTGCCGACGCCCAGCTCCAGCTTGGCCCGGCCGTCCTTGAAGTACAGCCGCAGCGGCACCAGCGTGAACCCCTTCACGTCCGCCTTCTCGGCGAACTTGGCGATCTCGCGGCGGTGAAGCAGCAGCTTCCGCGGCCGCTTCGGCTTGTGGTTCTGACGGTTCCCGTACAGGTACTCGGGAATCTCCGCCCCGATCAGCCACACCTCGCGGCCGTCGATGCGGGCGTAGGCCTCGTCGATGGTGGCGTGGCCCTCGCGGAGGCTCTTCACCTCCGTGCCGACCAGCACTAGGCCGCACTCGAGCGTGTCCGACACCGCGTAGTCGTGCGTGGCCCGCCGGTTGCGGCAGACCGTCGTCTGGCCCTCGGGATCCTTCGACTTCGCCATGATGCGTATCCTATCCGCCGGGCGTTCGACCCGATAGCCCACCCGCGTCGTTCTGGCCGCGACACTTGGTTCCAGCCGAGGGGGGGACCCAGTCCCAGAAGCATTGAGTCGTCTGGAAGAATCAATGTTAGAGCGATTCCGGCCGCGAGTTCGGTCCGAATCGATGTCGCGGCCAGGGGTTGTGTCAAACTCGCTTCTCAAACACATGAACCGATTTGTGATTCTCGCGCACGACTGGCCCGAACCGCACTTCGACCTGCTGCTCGAAAGCGGCTCGGTGCTGCGGGCGTGGCGGCTGCGCGGCGAACCCGGCGACGGCTCGGTGCCGGCCGAGCCGAACGCCGACCACCGGCTGCTGTACCTCGACTACGAAGGCCCGGTGTCCGGCGGCCGCGGCACCGTCACACGCTGGGACGCGGGCACGTTCGAGATGATCGTGGAGGCGGCGACTGCCCTGCTGGAGCTGCACGGCACGCGGCTGACGGGGTTGTTCGTGCTCGGCGCGGGGCGGTTCGGGCGGAGCGCGTGACGCGGGCGGTCACGGCCCCCGGCCCGCCAGCACCTCGCCGGCCGCGGCGCGGAACGACACCACCCCCGGCTGCGGCACCAGCCCGCCGCCGAGCACCAGCGCCGCCAGCGCCAGCACCGCGAACCGCTCCCGCCCCGTAATCCCCATCGGCACCGGCGAGGCGTGCTTCGACCCGGTGAACAGCGCCAGGTACGCCCGCACGATGGCGATGCCGTTCATCCCCGCCGCCACCGCCAGCCCCACCCCCACCAGCGGGTTCGCCTCGATCGCCCCGTCCACCAGCAGCTCCGCCGCCACGAACCCCAGCGTGCCCGGGAAGCCGACGCTGCCGAGCCCGGTCAGCAGGAACCCGACCGCGAGCGTCG
>DASPHQ010000338.1:0-4305 GCA_035629595.1 Urbifossiella sp.
CGACGTGGGCGCGGGCTGAAGCCCGCGGCTACCGGACCCGAGCCAATGCGTGCGGCCCCTCCAACCCCTCTTGCCCCGCTTCGCCGCCCGCGGGTATAACCCCCGGCCATGCGGAACTTCCTGCGCACCCTCAAGTACGCCTGGCCGTACCGCGGCCGCCTCCTGGCGTCGTTCGCGTGCGCCCTCGTCGTCGCCGTCCTGTGGAGCGTCAACCTCTCGGCCATCTACCCGGTGCTCACAATCCTGAGCACCGACAAGAACCTGCAGCAGTGGGTCGATGCCGAGATCGACAAGACCCAGGTGGAGCGCAACGACGGCAAGAGGCTGGCAAAGCTCGCCGGGCTCCGCGCCGAGCTCCGCGCCGCCGAGCAACTGCCCGACGGCGCCGAGCGCGAGACGCAGCTCCGCAAGGTCGGCCACGAGATCGCCAAGGTCGAGGAATCGCTCCTCTACTACGCCAACTGGGAGTACCGCTACCGGCTCCTCCGCGACCGCGTCATCGTCCACCTGCCGGAGGACCGGTTCGCCACCTTCATGGTCATCATGGGGGCGGTCGTCGGCTGCGTGCTGGTGAAGGGCGTGTTCGAGTTCCTGAACGAGTCGCTCGTCGGCAGCGTGATGAACCGGACGCTGTTCGACATCCGCAACCGCTTCTTCCGCCGCCTCATCCACCAGGACGTGCGGCAGATCAGCGCGGCCGGCACGCCGGACCTGATGGCCCGGTTCACCAACGACTCCGAGCAGCTCGGCCTCGGGCTGAAAATCCTGTTCGGCCGCATGGTCGCCGAGCCGCTCAAGGCCGTCGCCTGCCTCGTCGTCGCGTGCACCATCTCGTGGCAGCTCACCGTCGTGTTCTGCGTCATCGTGCCGCTGGTGATGGTCACGCTGATCCGCGTCAGCCGGGCCATGCGCCGCGCCGCCCGGAAGGTGCTGGAGCGGATGAGCGTCCTGTACAAGCTCCTCCGCGAGACGCTCGACGGCGTCCGCGCCGTGAAGGCGTTCACCCGCGAGCCGCACGAGCGCCGCCGCTTCCGCCGCGCTACCGAGGACTACTACAAGAAGGCCATGCGCGTCGTGTACATCGACGCCTTCGCCAACCCGCTCATCGAGCTGCTCGGCGTCCTCGCCGTCGGCCTGGCGCTCTCCGCGGGTACGTACCTGGTGGTGACGAGACACACGCACATCTTCGGCATGCGGATGACCGGCCACCCGCTCGAGTTCGCCACGCTGCTGCAGCTGTACGCGTTCCTGGCGGCGATCGCCGACCCGGTGCGGAAGCTGTCCAGCGTGTACACGAAGCTGCAGAGCGGCGAGGCGGCGGCGAACCGCGTGTTCGAGGTGTTCGACCGCGTGCCGTCGGTCGGGGCGAACCCGACCGGGCCGCGCGTCGGGCGGGTGAAGAAGGGGATCGAGTTCCGCCACGTCTGCTTCAGCTACAACCCCGGCTCCGACACGCCGACGCTCGACCTCGTGGACCTGACGGTGAAGGCCGGCGAGACGGTGGCGCTGGTCGGCCCGAACGGGTGCGGCAAGACGACGCTGCTGGGGCTGCTGCCGCGGTTCTACGACCCCGACCACGGCGCCGTCTTCATCGACGGCGTGAACGTGCGGCAGGCGCAGTTGCGTTCGCTGCGCCGCCGCATCGGGCTGGTGACGCAGGACACGCAGCTGTTCGACGACACCGTGTTCGCCAACATCGCCTACGGCAAGAAGGGCGCGACGGAAGCCGAGGTGATCGCCGCGGCGAGGAAGGCGCACGCCCACGAGTTCATCGAGAAGGAGCTGCCGGCCGGCTACCAGACGGTGGTCGGCGAGTCCGGCCGGAGCCTGAGCGGCGGACAGCGGCAGCGGATCGCGCTGGCGCGGGCGGTGCTGCGCGACCCGGACATCCTGATCCTGGACGAGTTCACGAGCCAGGTGGACCCGCAGAGCGAGGCGGAGATTCACGCCGCGCTGAAGGACTTCGTGAAGGGGCGGACGGTGTTCCTCATCACGCACCGGCTCCACGCCGCGGCCGAGCTGGCCGACCGCGTGGTGGTGATGGACGCGGGGCGGATCGTGGCCGTGGGGCCGCACGCCGAGCTGCTGGCGACGTGCCCGCTGTACCGCCGGCTGTGCGACCCCGGCCAGCGGGAGGCGGCGTGAGCGCCGCGGACAGCTCGACGAGCCGCGACCGCCAGGGAGCGGCCGCGCCGACACCCGTTCCCCTAACGCAGATCGTCGATCACAGCAGCCGCTCCCTGGCGGTCGCAGCTCGTGGGCGCGTCTGGGTTCCCCTTCTTGCCGTTGCCGGCGTCGTCGCCCTGTTCACCGTCGGGCTCGGCCGCCGCGAGCTGGTCAGCAGCCACGAGGCGCGGGCGGCGCAGAACGCCCAGCGGATGCTCGACACCGGCGAATGGGGTCTGCCGGTCCTGTTCGACGGGCGCGTCGATCTGCAGAAGCCGCCGGGGTACTACTGGCTGGTCGCCGCCGCGGGGTGGGCGAACGGCGGCGTGGTGACCGAGTTCACGGCCCGATTGCCGGCGGCGCTGGCGGGGCTGCTGACTGTGGCGCTCGTGTACGGCTGGCTGCGCCGCGAAGGCCGCCCGGTGGCGGCGCTGGTGGCGGCGCTGACGCTGGCGACGGCCGGGCACTTCACCGCGATCTCGCGCACGGCGCGCATCGACGTGCCGCTGACGGCGGTGGTGGCTTGCGCGCTGGTGGCGTTCTATCGCGGCACGACGACGAACGAGGCCGGCGAGCCGACCGCCGTAAGGCGGCGGGTGAGTGGCGCATCACCCGCCGCCTTACGGCGGTCGGCTCGCCTCGCGTCCTTCCTCCTTGCGGCCCTCGCCGCCGCCGTCGGCGTGCTCCTCAAAGGTCCGGTCGCCCTCGCCCTGGTCGGTCCCGCTGCGGTCGCGTGGCTGATGGTGAAGCCGCGCGGCGGCGGCCTCCCCGTGCCCGCCGCGCTCCTCGGCGTCGCCGTCGTGCTGGCCGTCACGGCCCCCTGGTTCCTGTGGGCGAATGGCGCCACCGGCGGCGAGTTCGTCCGCGTCTTCTTCTGGCACCACAACGTCGAGCGGTTCGCCGGCACGTCGCCGACGCTGGCGTCGCACCCGGCGTGGTACTACCTGCCGCGGTTCGCCGCCGACTTCCTCCCGTGGACGCCCGCGCTCGCGCTGCTGACGTGGTGGGCCGTGCGCGCCGGCAGCTGGCGCGCCGACCCGCTGTTCCGCTTCGGCGCGGTGTGGTGCGTCACGATGTTCGCGGTGCTGTCCGCGGCGCAGTTCAAGCGGGCCGACTACCTCCTGCCGCTGTACCCCGGCGCCGCGGTCGTGCTCGGCTGCGCCGCCGAGCGCTGGCTGGCGGCGCGCCCGGACCCGCGCACGGTCCGCCGCGCGGGGTGGGCGTTCGCGCTGGTGCTGGCCGGCGTCGTCGCGGCGTGGGGCGTGATGGCGGCGGTGGTCGAACCGGCCGAGGAGGCGCGCGAGGGGAAGCGGGCGTTCGCCGAATTCATCCGCTCGCGGGCGCCGGCCCCGGAACCGGTGTTGGTCTTCCGGGCCGAGTCGCACCTGCTGTCGTTCCACCTGGGGGTGCCGCAGTCGAACCGCGTCGAGTGGCACGACCTGGCCGCGTTCCTGGCGGAGCCGGGGCCGCGGTTCGTGGTGATGTCGGCCGAGTACGTTTACGCCGCGGGCGAGATCGTGAAGACGCGGCGGCTCGTCGAGGTCGGCCGGCTGGAGCAGTTCACCGGGGGGCGGCCACCGAAGTCGCTGGTGTTCCTGCGCACGGCGGACGACTGACGCGCCTTCCCACCCCCGCCGCGCTTCCGTACCTCAACCGTGACCGTCGCCAACCGCACCCCGGGTCGCGCCCCCATGTCCCAGTCGACGACCGCCCCGCGCCCCGGCGTCACCGTCGTGGTGCCGACGCACGACGCCGCCGACAAGCTCGAGAAGATGCTGCCGGCGTGGGGCGCCGTCCTCGCCCGCGCCAAGCGCCCCTACGAAATCCTGGTCGTGGACGACGGCAGCACGGACCGCACGCCGGCCGTGGTGGAGGCGATGGCCGCCGGCCGCGTGTCGCACGTCCGCGGGCTGCGCCACGACACCCGCCGGGGCTTCGGCGCCGCCCTCCGCACGGCGCTGGCGGAGGCCCGGCAGCCGCTGCTGTGCTACGTCTCGCCCGACTACCCGTACACGCCGCACGACCTGTACGGCATGCTCGACCGCATCGAGCTGCGCGACGAGATTTTGGGCAAGCAGGCGGACCTGATTAGCGGCGCCCGCCGCGGCCGCCGCGCCCCGCTGGCGGCGCAGGCCGTCG